>DATDOL010000001.1:0-2224 GCA_035293265.1 Ignavibacteriaceae bacterium
CTCAATGAAATGGAAAGAACTGGCGGTGAACCGGATGTTGTTGGTCATGATAAAAAGACAGGCGAATACATTTTTTATGATTGTTCAGCGGAAAGTCCTAAAGGCCGCAGAAGTGTTTGTTACGATGGCGAAGCACTGGAGTCAAGGAAAGAACATAGACCGCAAAATAGCGCTATTGATATGGCTGCTGCCATGGGCATTGAGATTTTAACAGAAGAACAATATCGCGAGTTGCAGAAACTTGGAAGTTTCGATACGAAAACATCGAGCTGGGTGAAAACACCTTCTGATATTAGAAAACTCGGCGGCGCCATCTTTGCTGATTTCCGCTACGGCAATGTCTTCGTGTATCACAACGGTGCAGAATCTTACTATGCCGTCAGGGCGTTCCGTGGCTCGCTACGGGTCTAAATTTTGAACAAACTTCTAAATTTGAATTTGCGAACGGATTACCTGAGAAAGAATTTGCCATAGCAAGTAAAAAGAAGTAATAATTAAAAAAATAACATCAAGGATACAATTATGAACATGTTTGCAAAAAATGAGGCGAAATCAGTAGAAGAATACCTTTTAAGAGTACCAGAAGATCGTAAGAAAGATATTGATTTTCTCCACGATTTCATCCAAAAAACGGTTCCGTACCTAAAGCCCTATTTTGCTTCCAATATGATAGGCTATGGTTCGTTTCAATACCTTGATTCCAAAAAGCAAAAAAGAGATTGGCCGATAATTGCACTTGCGAATCAAAAGAACTATATAAGTATTTATGTGTGTGCCGTTGCCGGGGAGCAGTATGCGGCAGAAAAATATGAAAAAGAGCTTGGTAAGGTTAGTGTTGGAAGAAGTTGTATTAGATTTAAGAAAATTGAGGATGTGAATTTTGATACTCTTAAAATTGTACTAAAAATCTGTGAAGAAAGTCCTGGGGTTTTGGGCGCCACTATAGTGTAGAAATAGTTAACCTGGTTTACCCATTTCGGCTCCGTAGAAAGAAGAAAAACCACCGATAACAGTAGGTTGCAGCACCCGGGAGTCAAGGGTTGAAAATGTATGCAGCAAATTCTCAATGGAAAGGGATTAAATGATCAGTAATTCGATGAGAAAATAAATTAATCAAACTTTAAGATATTACCGCACTTTGTGTTCATTCGAACTCTTTGTTGGATCGCAGGTAACACTCAATCAAATAATCTAAAAACGGAAAAAACATATCAGAAAAAAAATAATTGATAAAAATTAAACTAACTGACCAGCTTATACCCAATCCCGTGAACGGTTAAAATAATTTGAGGGTGGTTGGGATCTTTTTCAATCCTGTTTCTCAGCTTCATAATAAAATTATCAACTGTACGTGTTGCAGGGTTTTCATCGTAACCCCAGATGCCGGAAAGAAGCTCGTCCCTGCTTACAGCCTGGTTTCTTTTTTTCCAGAGATAGTGAAGTATTTCAAATTCTTTGTGAGACATCTGCACAGGAATTCCTTCCTCATATGCCTGGTAACCTGTAAAATGGACTGTCAGCTTACCAATAACAGCTTCGGAAGCATTTGAGTTTAAAGAAGTTTCACCTCGTCTTAAAACAGCTTTTATTCTTGCCAGCAGTTCTCTTAAACTGAATGGTTTTGTAACGTAATCATCAGCACCTAATTCAAGTCCGAGCACTTTATCAATCTCTTCACCTTTAGCGGTGAGAAGAATAACCGGAGTCTGCACGCCTTCTTTTCTGATTGTCCTGCAGATATCGAAACCGGAAATTTTAGGAAGCATAACATCAAGAAGTACGAGGCTGTATTGTTTCTCACGTATCAGCTTCAGACCTTTCTCTCCGTCGTCTGCAGAATCAACTTCGTAGCCTTCAAACTCAAGATTGTCTTTTAATCCCATCCGCATATTTGGTTCGTCTTCGACGATTAGAATCTTAACCATAAGAATATCCTTTTAGCTTTAAGCTGTAAGCGTTAAGCGTTAAGTTTTTGGATCATTGATATCAACATCTTTTTGATTTCGTTTATCTCGTTATTCAATTCGACATATAATTCATTTTTAATAAATTTTAAATCCATTGATAACAATATCTAATATTCCAATTCACTTGTTGAACCGAGAGCAAAATAAAGGAAGCGTGAAAAATCTGCATCGGAACTTCGTACACACCCTTCCGCAATGTTTGTTGGAATAGAAACGCTAGCTCTTCGAATCTGTGAAGTTAATCCGTATAATTCTTC
>DATDOL010000002.1:0-10400 GCA_035293265.1 Ignavibacteriaceae bacterium
CTTAAATTATTAAAGGCTTACTCAAATGGAGTAAATCTTTATATCAAAGAAGCAAAAAATCGTTTCACTTTTGAGTTTGACATTCTTGGTTATCAACCCGAACAATGGAAACCGGTTCACAGCATTATCATAATCAGGCTGATGGCGTGGGAACTGAACTTAAGCTGGTGGACTGACCTGGCTTTTACAGAATTAGTGCACAAACTTGGTGAAGAGAAGGTGAAAGAGATATTGCCGGGATATCCTGAGAATTCACCGACAATCATTCCTCCTGAAATAAAAAAATTCGCAGCGATCAGCAGATCATTTATTGAAACAGATAAAGCTTTCAGAAAATTTATAGGAATGACCGGCACACATCTCGGCTCGAATAACTGGGTAGTTGGTCCGGAAAAATCATTATCAGGCAAAGCAATAATTGCTAACGATCCGCATCTTGCATTCAGCGCACCGGGCAAATGGTATGCTGTTGTTATTAAAAGTTCAGGTTGGAATGCAGCCGGTGTATCTTTACCAGGTGTGCCCGGAATTGTGATTGGCAAAAATGAAAACATTTCCTGGACGTTAACCAACATAATGAGTAATGATGCAGATTTTTATTATGAAACTCTTGATTCATCGCGCACAAAATATTTGCTGGATGGTAAATGGAAAGATCTTAAAATTATCAATGACACAATTGCAGTCAAAGACAAAGGAGGCATTCCATATCAGATTAAAATTACACATCGCGGACCGATAATCTCTTCTGTACATCCATATTCGTTTATTTATAATGAAGACGACAGATATTTTCCACCAATTAGTTTTAGATGGCTGGGAAATGAATTCAGCGATGAGATGGATGCATTTATCAGAATTAATAAAGCAAAAAACTGGAAAGAGTTTAAATCTTCAGTACAAAAATTTGGTGTCCCCGGGCAAAATTTTGTTTATGGTGATATTGATGGTAATATCGGTTATGTATTCGGAGGTGATTTACCGCTAAGAGAAAATTTCTCTACAACATTTGTATATGACGGCTCAACTACAAAATTTGATTGGAAAGGTTTTGTGGACAAAGATGAATTGCCGTTCTTATTCAATCCTGATAAAAAATATATCGCAACAGCTAACAACAAGGTAATCAAAGATTTTAAATATCATATTTCGAATTTATGGGAACCGCCGTCAAGAATAGAAAGAATTTACGAACTGATTGATTCAACAGAAAAACATTCTTCAATAGATTTCATGAAATACCAGATGGACATCATCTCACCATATGCAAAACTGGTAGTTCCATATTTGTTAAATGCATTTGAAGGAATTAAAATCACTGATTATAATTTAACACAGTCGCTTATACTTTTAGAAAAATGGAATTTTGAAATGCATAAGTCCAGCCAGGTACCTTCAATATTTCTTACTTTTTTTGATAAGCTTCTGAAAAACACATACCTCGATGAAATGGGGGACGATCTTTACAACCAGTATGTTTTCCTTGCAAACATTCCTTACAGAAATATTCTTCAACTCCTTTCTGATCCTGCCTCAAGTTGGTTTGATAATGTAAAATCGAACGGTGTAGAAACAAGAGATGAGATAATCAGGAAAAGTCTTGCAGATGCTTTAACTGAACTTGAAAAAAAATATGGAAAAGATATCAAAAACTGGCAATGGGGAACGCTGCATAAAGTTAAATTCAAACATCCTTTCAGCGGAAATGCGGATCTCATTGATCATCTTATAAATATCGGTCCGTACGAAATAGGTGGTGATGGCACTACAATCTTTAATACTGAATACAGCTTCTCGCAAAGCATTGAAAAATTTTCACTCTTCAGGCATGATCCTTTTGAAAATGAGCTCGGTCCATCTATGCGGTTTATTTATGATTTTAATAATCCGGATGAATTTTATTTAATTCTTACAAGCGGTCAGTCCGGTAATGTACTTAGCGAGCATTACAGTGATATGACGGAGATGTGGCTAACAGGGAAGTACATGAAAATAAAAACAGATAATAATTCAATTACCAGTCCGTCAAATAAGCTTCTGATTTTAAACCATAAACGTCCAGATTAACCAATGCCCTTAGTAAAAAATTATAGTTAAGTATGTCATTTTTGCACTCCATAGATTCATTAGTATTAATTAAAACTTGGTTAATAATTATTGGTATCATAGTTGGCTTAGTTTGGGGCTTACTTATGATATACTGGGAAGCCAAAAAAAAGAAATCACTTAAAGGACGCATTATCCTTTCCATAATTGCTGTTTCTGTTTGGGGTACATTCCAGCTGATTATAGATGTAAGAATAAATGATTTAGAAGATGAGAAAAAAGCAATTTGGGGAACAACGCTTGAAGAATCAAAAAAAGATTCAAAACACTTTAAGTCAATATCAGATTCTCTTAAAAGAAAATTAGATAAATTTGGACAGGAGTTTGGCGATCAGTTGGGTCAATCTGAAAGTCTCAGAATTTTGTCTGAACAAGAATTAAAAAATCAATTACATTCAACAAACGAAGAACTAAATAAGACTAAAAAAATATTTGAACCTCGAGGTTTGACAATTAAAGAACAAGACGAAATGATTAAATATTTGTCTCTCTACCCCAAAGGTGAAATAACTTTTCAATCTATGTTTAATGATGTTGAAACCTATAACTTCGCCAAACTTTTAAGTGATATTTTTACAAAAGCCGGCTATAAAGTTTTAGGATAGATTCAGATGTGGTTTACCCCGAACCAGTATTTGGTATAAATTTGGTTGTACAAGGCAAATCAACTGCTCCTGAATTTGCTGGAACCGTCCGAAGGGCATTTTACCTTGTGGGTATAGATGCATCAGCCAATGATTTCCCAACTTTACCACCGAACACTTTGATTATATGTGTTGGGCATAAACCAAAGGAGCAAAACAATAATTCGCAACTTAAATAAATTTAAGGCACTACACGTGTGTATTTCAACACGTCAAACAAATTGTCAATAAACAACTAATGTCTTATGTCGAAGCATAGACTAAGAAAAAAATTAAAACCCAAACTACCCCTGCAAGTAACCCAAGCAGAGGATATGCCAGCCAAAAAATTAAGTTGGAAACTAAAAACCTTAAAGGTTCTTGCGAAAATCGTGCTTGGGTTGATAACCATTTATATGTTTCTTGTATGGATTTCACCAACTCTTGACATCCGAGTTGAGGATTCTCTCGCCCCAAATCAACCATTTTCGAATCCATTCATAATTATAAATGAAAATTTTTATGATGTTTATATAGTTTCTGCCACTTTCCATTATAAAGAATTTAAATCTGAGAACTTGGTAATTAATGCATCATCAACTACCAGATATATTTTATCTGAACTAAAGGCTAACAAAGAAAAATCCATTTATCAAATTAACTTCCCTTATTCGATGTGGAATAAAGCTTTGCGAGCCGATATGACTCTTTCAATTTTATTTAAACCCTCTTTTACAAACATTACTGTGACTGAGGAATTCGATTTCTATGTTTTGGTATCCTCAGACGGCACTATACGCTGGTTCCAATATTAAATCAAATTAGGACAGCCCCCATTTCTGAGTAGAATTGTTATAATAAAAAGAATGACTATATTTGTCATCAAACAAATGTTAGTGAAACAATCAGGATTATATGAGAGTAATTGATCATTTATTAAAAGCTCACGAACCATTAATTAGTTTTGAGCTTATCCCACCGAAACGCGGCGGTGATATTAAACAAGTTTTAGCAGTGCTTGATGATATAATAAAATACAGACCGCCGTTTATTGATATCACCAGTCATTCAGCAGAAGCTATTTATGAAGAAACACCAGATGGAATCAGGAAAAAAGTTAAACGCAAACGCCCCGGAACTTTAGGCATCTGTGCGTTGATTCAGAATAAATATAATATTGATGCTGTCCCTCATATTTTAGTTAGAGGATTTACGCGCGAAGAGACTGAAGATTTTATGATTGAGCTGAATTATCTTGGAATTAATAATGTGCTTGCAATCAGGGGTGATGACAGCGGTTATGAAAAACCGGTTCCTCTTGGCAGAAGTGCAAACCGGACTTCGCTCGATCTTGTAAAACAAATTGTTAATATGAACAATGGAACCTATCTCGAGGATTCACTGCTAGATGCTAAATCAACAGACTTTTGTATTGGTGTCGGCGGCTATCCCGAAAAACATTTTGAAGCTCCGAATATTACAGCCGATGTCAGATTTGTAAAAGAAAAAGTTCAGGCAGGCGCCGAATATATTGTTACGCAGATGTTCTATGATAATAAATATTATTTTGAATTTCTGGATATCTGCAGAAAAGAAGGGATTGAAGTTCCGATTATTCCCGGCTTGAAAATTATAACTTCTAAAGCACAGCTTCATTCTATTCCTAAAAACTTTCATGTTACAATTCCAAACGCTTTGGCGGATGAGGTGGAATCCGCAAGACCGGATGAAGTGATAGACATAGGCGTAGAATGGGCTTTAAAACAAGTTGAAGGACTCCTTAATAAAAATGTTCCGGCAATACATTTTTACATAATGCTAAACTCCCGCCCGATCACAATGCTGCTCGACCGGCTCAGATTATTCCAGAAAACTGCTTAGATGAATTCGATTTCGTAAAACGCACATTTCGGTTTAAATTATCCCCGTCAATTTTTTTATTTTATTGGAATCTGAATGCTTACTATAAAGAAGCGCGTTGTAAAAAAATTAAAATGGGGTGTTGCCGGCTGCGGCAGATTTGCTGAAAAAACTTTCATTCCGACCGTGACATATCTGAGAAGATGTTCAATCATTTCATTTTACAGTCGTAATATTTCAAGGGCAAAAGAGCTTGCTGAAAAATCGGGTGCGCCAGGTGCATTTGATAATTATGATGACTTTCTGAAATCTGATATTGATTGTGTTTTTGTTTCAAGCATTAATTCAAATCATCATCAACAGGTTGTAAAAGCTGCAGAAGCAGGCAAACATATTTTATGTGAAAAGCCAATTGCGATTAACAGTAATCAGGCAAAAGAAATGGTTGAGGTTTGTAAACAGAACAATGTATTGTTTGCTGTAAACTATGTTCACCGTTTACATCCTCACATAATAAAATCGAATGAATTAATTAAAAACCAAACGATTGGCAAGCTTGTTTCAGTAAGTGTTTCATTCAACCTCGATTTTCCTCCCGGAAATAATTTCAGATTTAATAAAGAACTAAGCGGAGGTGGTGCATTACGCGATCTTGGTACGCATATGATTGATCTATTAAGATATTTCGGAGGAGAAATCACAGAGATAGTTGGTTACATGGATAACATTATTTACAAAGGTGAAGTCGAAGATTTTGCTTCTGCCCAGGTTAAATTTGAAAACGGCAGTTACGGATTTTTTAATGTTTCCTACAACACAAAAAAGGCGTTCAACAGGATTGAGATTCTCGGGCATACAGGTGCAATAAGCATTGAAAATTTTATTGGAGTGAAAGGAATGCCGTCAAAACTTACAATCAATCTGGATGGTGAAGCGAAAAAAAGTTTCAGGAAACGTGGAAACAAATTTCTTTTTATGATGAGAGCAATTCAGAAAGCATTTCTCAAAAATCAGGTTCCGCCAGTTACCGGCGAAGATGGGTTAATTAATATCATTTTAATGGAAGAACTGGAAAGAAAATGCCGGACATCGAAAAATTAATTTCAATATGTCATAAAGTTCATGCTAAAGGATTTGTCGCTGCAACTGATGGAAATATTTCAGCTATCACAAATGACAATACGATATTAATCACCCGGTCGGGTATTCGCAAAAGTGATGTGACCGAGAAAGATATTCTTGAATTCGATTTTGCCGGTAATTTATTAAATGGTGAAGGAAGAATTACCACAGAATTTAAACTTCATCTTTACGCTTACTCGAAAAGAAAAGAAGTAAACGCTGTTGTTCATTGCCACCCGGTGCACGCAACACTGTTCGGGCTCCTTGGGGAAGGTTTGACAAAACATTATTTTGCAGAAGTTATTTTAACCTTAGGTAAAGTTCCATTTTGCCCTTACGGAACTCCCTCAACAAACGAATTGCCTTTAAGTTTAGAGCCGCATATAAATTATGCGTGGGCATTCATACTTGAAAATCACGGCGCACTTACTCTGGGAACAAACCTCGATGATGCTTACAATAAGATGGAAAAATTAGAACACGCATCTGAAATTATTTACAAAGCAAGATTGCTTGGTGCTCCAAAAGAATTATCGAGTGAAGAAGTCAGGCAATTATTAGAAATATCTGAAGAGACATACGGCATTAAACAGGACCCGAGAAACGTATAATCAAATAAATATTTTTAAAAATAGAATGATTGAAAATCCAAAAGTCGCATTACTGGTTGGTGGAACTTCACCTGAGAGAGAAGTCTCAAAATCTTCCGGCAAAGGAGTTTTAGGTGCGTTAAAGCATCTCGGTTATCCGACAAAAGTGATCGATCCTGCTTATGGTGAAGATCAACCTGACGATGAAGATTTATTTTTTTTATTGGATGATTTTTCAGAGATATCAAACCGTAATTGTGTAACGGCAATTAACTCATCGATGTTCGATGATGTTGATGTTGTATTCTCAGCACTTCATGGGAAATGGGCTGAAGATGGAACTGTGCAATCACTCCTTGAGCTTCGTGGATTGAAATATACCGGCTCAAAAATTCTTGCAAGTGCAATGGCGATGGATAAATCAATTGCAAAAACTATTTTTAGAAATGAAGGGGTTAAAACTGCCGACTGGCTGAATGTTTCTAAAAATCATTATCACATTAAATCTATCATAGAAGGCATTCAAACACGATTTGGTTTTCCGTGTGTAATCAAACCAAATGACCAGGGATCAACTGTGGGACTTTCATTGGTCAGAAATAACAGCGAAGTTGAGCAAGCTTGCGAACTTGCTTATACTTTTTCAGATAAAATTTTAGTTGAAGAATTTATCGCAGGACGTGAGCTTACAGTTGCAATTCTTGAAGGTGATGCATTGCCTGTCTTGGAAATTATTCCAAAGAGCGGATTTTATGATTATGAAAGTAAGTATACTGCCGGGATGAGTGAATACATCGTACCGGCGCAAATTCCTGCAGATGTATTTAAGTCAGTACAAAAACAAGCATTGCTTGCATTCAATTCACTAGGATGCGAAGGTTATGCCAGGGTTGATTTCAGATTGAGCGATACTCACCAGACTTTTTGTCTTGAGGTAAATACTCTTCCGGGATTGACACCGACAAGCCTTGTTCCCAAAATGGCTAAAGCTGTTGGGATTTCATTCGAAGAATTAATAGATAGAATTATTAAGCAAGCACTCAGATGAGCATTAGTAAAAGGAAAAAATCATTTTTATACGCATTCCTTTTTTTAATAACGGTTGGAATTTTTTATTGGATATTCAATGATTACGGACTTGTTAAATACGTATCAATCCGAAATGAAGTCGATTCTTTAAAGCAGCAGCTTTCTGTTGTTGAGATGGAGAATGAAAGATTAAAAAATGAAATTGATTCATTAAAGAAAAAAATTCCTGCAAAGATTGAAAGAGTTGCAAGAGAGAAATACGGAATGAAAAGACAAAATGAACTGAGAATTGAAATTGATGAAAAAGAATCAGATAAAAATCAATAGTATCCCGTCCACACCACTTGCCGATAGATTAAGACCAGGCTCATTAAATGATTTTTACGGTCAGGATCACCTTGTTGGAAACGGTAAGCCAATCAAAATGATGATTGAGAATGACACATTAAGTTCTTTTATTTTATGGGGACCTCCCGGTTCAGGTAAGACAACAATTGCACGAATTATTGCGAATCAGACTAAAGCAGATTTTTTTCAGCTAAGTGCTGTATCGTCGGGAGTGAAAGACGTTCGCAAAGTAATTGAAATTGCCGAACAAAACGAGCTTATAAAAAAACGAACAATTCTTTTTATTGATGAGATTCACCGCTTTAACAAGGCTCAGCAGGATGCACTTTTACACAGTGTTGAATCAGGCTCGATAATTTTAATTGGGGCAACAACTGAAAATCCTTCCTTCGAAGTAATTCCTGCATTGCGTTCCCGTGCAAGAGTATATGTCCTCAATGAGTTATCAAAAGAGCAATTAATAAAAATTTTGAATAATGCAATTTCGAAAGATGAGTTCTTTACTAACCTGAATATTGAAATCATTGATGAAGATTACCTGATTTATCTTTCCGGTGGTGACGCAAGAATTATGTTAAATATATTGGAAGCAGCAGTAACCCAGGAAATAAAGTCCGATCCGGTTAGACTAACCAAAGAAATTTTTGAAAATATTGTTCAGCAAAAAAATATTATTTATGATAAAGCAGGTGAAGAGCATTATAACCTTATCTCAGCATTCATTAAAAGTATTCGCGGCAGTGATCCGGATGCAGCAATATACTGGCTCGCACGTATGCTTGAAGGTGGGGAAGATCCGCTTTTCTTAGCGAGAAGAATGGTGGTTTTGGCTTCGGAAGATATTGGTAATGCTTCGCCAAATGCTCTTGTGCTTGCTGAAGCAGCTTTTGGTGCTGTTGATAAAATCGGTATGCCTGAAGCGAGAATTATTCTAGCTCAATGTGCAGCTTATCTTGCTTCATGTCCAAAAAGTAATGCAGCCTATATGGCTATTAAAAAAGCTGAAGAACTTGTTAAGAATAATCCTCTTTATTCTGTGCCGCTTCATCTCAGAAATGCACCAACAAAATTAATGGATGAGCTCGGTTATGGTGGAAACTATAAATATCCTCATGAATTTGAAAACAACTTTGTATTGGAAAATTATTTTCCTGAAGAATTATCTGATAAACAATTTTATTTCCCATCGGAGAATGGTCAGGAAAAGAATCTTAAAGAAAGATTAAAATCACTCTGGAAGGGGAAGAAAAAATATTAAGTCCTCTAATTCTAAAGCAATGCAAACATCTTACCGGGAAGCTGCTTTACCAAACCTTTAAATTCCAGCGAAAGCAAGTGAACCAGACAATCCGACGTTGATAGTTTAGCCAGTTCGGCTATTTTATCTATTTGCATCGGTTGAGAATCTATTATATTAATAATTTTTTCTTCGAACAGAGTCAGGTTCAATTGTTGTTTCGGAATATTCTTGCCTAACACAGGTTTCAGTTTCAGCTCAAGAGCAAGCAGCACATCTTCGGCAGATTTGATAAGGCTTGCTTCACCTTTTTGAATCAGCAGATTAGTCCCTTCAGATTGTTTGACGCCAATATTTCCCGGTACAGCAAACACCTCCCTGTTTTGATCTAAAGCAAATGCAGCAGTTTGCATTGCACCACCCTCAACTCCTGTTTCTACAATTATTGTTCCCAATGATAATCCTGAAATGATCCTGTTTCTTCTCGGAAAGTTTGGTGCATCAGGTTTTGTACCTAACCTGAACTCGCTGATTATTGCACCAATTTCTGAAATCTTATCATAGAGTTTTTTGTTTTCAGGGGGATAGATAACGTCAAGTCCGGAACCAATTACAGCGATCGTCCTGCCACCGTTTTTAATTGCAGATGAATGAGCGATAGAATCAATGCCGCGTGCCATTCCGCTAACTATTGTGATGTTTTGAGAAGCAAGTTCACCAGTTATTCTTTCAGTTTGTATTTTACCATAATTGGTGGGCATTCTTGTTCCAACAATTGCCAGCGAGTATTCGTCGCTAGCCGATAAGTTTCCTTTAAGTTGAAGAATGATTGGCGGGTCGTAAATCTTTTTTAACAAGGCCGGATATTCATCGTCCCAGATTGTGATAATCCTTCCTCCAATTTTTTCTAATCCATTCAGTTCTTTTGCAACTTCATTTTTTATATTATCCCTTTCCTTATTTACATGTTGAATTCTTCTGGCAAGGTTAATGCTCACTCCTTCAACTTTAATAAGAGAGTTATAATCCGCGGCTAGTATGCTTTGAGTATTTTTGAATTTGGCGAGAAGGTTACGGAGTTTTCCAGGACCAATTCCATCAACAGATAGTAATGAATAAAGATCTATCAATCTATCCTGGTTTAATTTAGTCACTTCAACGATCTATTATTTTTTTCTTTTTGATTGAACGTCAATGGAATCAACAACTGCAACAATAACGGAATGAACAGGTGCTTTTTTGTGACCTAGTATTTGTTGAACGGCTTTTCCTTCCTGTACGAGTAAAACTGTATCCCCGATACCCGCATCAACTATATCGATTGCAATGATATCCTTATCTCCGATAAAATTATTCTGAGTATCAACTGCATGAACAAGTAAAAGTTTTTGCCCGATGAGATTTGAATTTTTCTGAGTAGAAACCAGGTTCCCTTTAACTTTTGCCAACAGCATTGTTATCTCCCTGCGGATTCTTCTGGTTGGA
>DATDOL010000003.1:0-9125 GCA_035293265.1 Ignavibacteriaceae bacterium
ACGTAGTTTGTTCTTCCGCTGTCTACGGACCTACTACAACTCTACTAAATACAATAATGAAAAAGTATGGAGTTGAAACTGCTTTTATTGACTCAACTAATCTTGATGAGTTAAAAAAAGTGATAAAGCCAAATACAAAAGTTGTTTATGTTGAAACACCAGGCAATCCGACTTTATGTATTTCAGATCTCGAAGAGATTTCAAAAATTGCGCACAATTTTAATTCAGTGGTGGTAGTTGATAACACATTTATGAGTCCAGCACTGCAAAATCCCATTACACTCGGAGCTGATATCGTTATGCACAGCTTAACAAAATTTTTAAATGGTCATGCTGATGTTGTCGGGGGAATAATTGTTGTAAAAGATGAAGAAACATATCAGCATTTTAGAAAAACTTTGAATCAGCTTGGCGGAGTGATAGATCCGTTTAATGCATTTCTGGTTCACCGTGGATTAAAGACTCTTGCAATAAGAATGGAAAGACATTGTGAGAACGCTCAACAGATTGCTGAATGGCTCGAGCATCATCCTTTAATTAAATGGATAAAATATCCCGGACTGAAAAGTCATCCGCATTATCACATTGGACTGAAGCAACATAAAGGTCATGGTGGGATGATAACTTTTGAACTTGAGGGAGGAATAGAAGCCGGTAAAATTCTTATGAACTCAATGAAACTTTGCCAGCTTGCTGTAAGTCTAGGTGGAGTTGAAAGTTTAATTCAGCATCCGGCTAGTATGACTCACTTTTCAATGGGAAAAGAAGCACGACTTGCTGCCGGAATCACAGATGGATTAGTAAGATTATCTGTTGGAATTGAAAGCGGTGATGATTTGATTGCAGATCTTGAACAGGCACTAAATAAGGTTAAAGAACAACATATAGTTGAAGAGTTTGTTTAAAAAAATTGATTGAATTCGTTATTGCATGAATGTAAAAGAAATTAATTAAGAGTACTCAATAGTATCATCAATTCAGGTTGTTATGCATGCCTTTCTTCGCTAATCACCGACCATTTTCTGCCATTCGCCGATTTCTTCTTTTATTCATTTAATATTTTACATAGGTTTTGACTGAAAAATTGCCAAGAAAGGAAAACACAATGCAAGAACAACATAGCCGTATAGACAAGAGAATTCTTCTGGGAGCTGTACTGATATTTCTCGGCGGATTATTTCTGCTAAACTCACTCGACATTATCAGCTTCCGCGTATCACGGGTTATATTCTCCTGGCCTTTCATAATGCTGGTGATCGGTTTATTTATTCTAGCCAATACAAATAAAAAAGTACTAGGCGGAATATTATCCGGATTAGGCGCATTGTTCCTGATTCCCAGAATCTTTCCTGAAGTTCAGTATGATGGCGGAATCATCATTCCTATTGTCCTTATTATTTTGGGGACATATATTATTCTTAACAAAAGAAGACAAGCTCAGCAAAATATTGATGACCAGATGATCAGCAAAGATAAAATTGACGACGTTTCCATTTTCGGCGGAGGGACAAAAATAATTTCTTCTGATAATTTTAAAGGCGGAAACATTACCGCAATTTTCGGAGGTTCCGAGATAAATCTTATTGGATGCAAACTAGCTGAAGGAGAAAATGTAATTGACGTGCTTTGTGTGTTTGGGGGAACAACTATTATCGTTCCGAAAGAATGGAATATTGTTGTTAGTGTTACATCAATTCTGGGCGGATTTTCAAATAAGAGTATAAAAAATTTTAATTTTATAATCGATCCGTCAAGAACCCTGCACATAAAGGGATTAGCTATGTTTGGCGGTGGTGAAGTAAAAACTTTTCTTTAAATCATCTTAAAGAATGTTTACAAACCCGGTCCTTAAAAAATTCAGCAGCTTTAATATTTATCTTCTCTCGTGGCTGGTCATTGCAATTTTGTATTTTCTTCTTCTTTACTTTGGTTCGGAGCAGGAATTAAAAATTTCAATAGCAGAAAGTTTTGTATTCACAGTAATCCTTAGCGGAATCGGGTTGAGCCTCTGGTATCCTGCAAGATATATTTCGATTGAACAATCAAAGCTTACAAAAATTTTATTCAGCCATCTTTTCGCTGCGTTAATAACCACAACTATCTGGCTGCTGCTGGGATATTTCATTATGATCAGCATTTTTGGATTCGGAGATAATTATGAAAGATTCCTGTACAGTACAACTCACTGGAGAGTTCTTATTGGAATAATGTACTATGCGCTTATCACTTCATTTTATTATATGATAATTTATTACACGGGATTCCAGGAAAGAATTCTGAAGGAATCGGAGCTGAAAAATTTAGTGACAGAAGCCGAATTAAGATCGCTTAAGTTTCAGATTAATCCGCATTTTATTTTTAACAGCCTGAACTCAATGAGTGCACTAACGGAGATCGATCCTAAGAAAGCCAAATCGATGATTTTAAAACTGGCAGATTTTCTCCGATACATTCTTCAAACAAATGAACGACAGCAAAACAAGCTTAGCGAAGAATTAAAAAACATAAGATTATACCTTGAGATAGAAAAAGTAAGGTTTGAAGACAAATTCGAATATGTGGAAGAGTTAGGGGAAAAATGCTCTCAAGCGGAAATACCGAGCATGATTTTACAGCCATTATTTGAAAATGCTATCAAGCATGCCGTATATGAGACTCTTGATAAAGTTACATTAATATTAAAGTGTGATTTTGAAAATGGTTTTCTTAAAATAGACCTCGAAAATAATTTTGATGAGTCCTCCTCTCCCCGAAAAGGAGCCGGTGTTGGATTAAAAAATATCAACGACAGGCTTCAGCTGATTTATCACCAGAATAATTTAATGAAGGTTATTAAAGAAAAAGGTATTTTTAAAGTGACATTATTCATTCCTGTTGAAGAAAAACAAGCTAGTTAGTAAGCTGATGGAAAACAAAGTTACAGCAATTATTATAGATGACGAGAGCCTCGCAAGAAAAATTACCAGGGGATATCTTGTACAACATCCGAACGTGGAAATACTGGCGGAATGTTCAAACGGATTTGATGCAATAAAAAAAATTAATGAGCTGAAACCCGACCTGATCTTTCTTGATATTCAGATGCCGAAAATAAACGGCTTTGAAATGCTGGAACTGCTTGAAGAGCCTCCGGTGATAATTTTTACAACTGCTTATGATCATTATGCCATCAAAGCTTTTGAAGTCAACGCTGCTGATTATCTTTTAAAACCTTTTTCAGAAGAACGATTCAACTCCGCACTAAACAGGTCGTTCAAACATTTAGACGACAGGTTTGAACATGATTCCGCAATTAAAAATATTATCGAGCATAATGATAAGAAGATCGAGTTTCTTGAAAGAGTTGTAATTAAAGATGGTCCGAAGATCACAATCCTGCCGGTTGAAACAATTAAATGGCTGGAAGCTCAGGACGATTATGTTATGATAAATTCCGATAAAGGAAGATTCTTAAAGCAAAAAACTATGAAGTATTTTGAAAATCATCTTGACGAAAATTCATTTGTACGAATTCACCGTTCATATATGATAAACGTAGATTACATTCAGCACCTCGAACAAACTTCAAAAGATTCTTACCAGTTAATTCTTAAAAACGGCAAACAACTGCCTGTAAGTAAAACCGGATTATCCAAACTCAGAAACACTTTATAATTTTTTTAGGATTTGATTTTATCAAATTGAATCTCTTGAATAGGTTAGATATATTTGATCAGACCAATCAAGAGGACTAAAATGATTCTGGATAAAGATCTTCTCTCAATACAACAGGCACGCGAACTTGCAGCCAAAGCTAAATCTGCTCAGCAGGAATTTCAGCATTTCAGCCAGGAACAGGTTGATAAAATTGTTAAAGCTATGGCAGATGCAGGTTATGCTGCTTCCGAACGACTTGCAAAATCGGCATGTGATGAAAGCGGCTTTGGGAAATATGAAGATAAAATTATTAAAAACAGGTTCGCAACAAAAAATGTTTATGAATCAATTAAAGATTTAAAGACAGTCGGAATAGTTGGAGAAGAAGCAAATGGTAAGGTGTTAAAGATCGCAGTTCCAATGGGAGTTATTTGTGCTTTAATACCTTCAACAAACCCCACTTCAACTGCGATGTTTAAAGCCCTGATTTCCGTAAAAAGCAGGAACGGAATTGTAGCAAGTCCTCATCCAAGAACCGCAAAATGCACAGCTGAATCTTTAAGATTTTTATCTGAAGCCGCCACAAAAGCAGGTGCACCTGATGGACTAATTCAATGTATGACCGAAACTACCATTGAAGGGACTGAAGCTTTGATGCATGATAAAAACATTGCATTGATCCTTGCTACAGGAAGCAATCCCATGGTGAAAGCCGCTTACAGTTCCGGAAAGCCTGCGTATGGTGTTGGTTCCGGAAATGTTCCGGCTTTTATTGAACGCAGCGCAAATTACCAGAAGGCAGTTGCAGACATTATTTATGGAACTACTTTTGACAACGGAACTCTCTGTTCATCGGAACAGGCTATGATAGTCGACCTTCCACTGAAAGAAAAAGTTATTGATGAAGCAAAATTACAGGGTTGTTATTTTGTAACTGCAGAGGAAAAAGAAAAACTTGCTAAAGCTGTCCAATCAAATCTTCGTATTAATCCTGAGATAGTTGGCAAGCCGGCAAAGTTTATTGCTGACTATGCAGGTTTCGATGTTCCCGATAACACTAAAGTACTGATGGCTGTATGTTATGATGTCGGCAGGAAAGAACCACTCTCGATGGAAAAGCTTTCACCTGTGCTGGCTTTTTATGTTGTGGATGGCTGGCTCGAAGGTTGTCACCGGTGCATTGATCTTTTAAATTTCGGAGGAATCGGGCACACGATGGTCATTCATTCAAACGATCAGCCGATAATTATGAAGTTTGCACTGGAAAAGCCGGCATTCAGAATTCTTGTAAATACTGTAGCATCGGTTGGTGCAGTGGGCTACACAACAGCACTCGATCCTTCAATGACTCTCGGACCGGGAACATGGGGCGGTTCAATTATTTCTGATAACGTAACCGCAAAACATCTTTTGAACATCAAAAGCCTGGCTTTTGAAACTAACCCGGTTAACGAAGGAAAATGTGTTGATAAATTTGATGTTCAAAGGTATCGCGGAAAGAAGGACTGGTTTATCAATGAGATTGAAGAGCGATTAAGAGAACGTGCAGGAAATCCCCCGTTAAAAGATTTGTATCATTATTCAAAAGAAGTTGATGTTAAAGAAATTAAACCAAAGAAAGAAGTTAAGCTCGGAAGTGGTATCAGCGAAGATGAAGTCCGGAAAATTATTGATGAGTTTAAGTAAATTCCATTGGAAACTGATACATCAGAGAATAATTCTCAAAAATTTTTATACATCGCCCTAGCTACAGGATTCACTGCAAGAATTTTATTTCTCATCTTCTTTACCGACCTGAATAATCTTGAATTTTATGAGTATGGTGCGATAGCACAAAATCTTCATGCTGGAAATGGTTATTCATTATTTTATTTCTCCGGTGATAAAATTGAATACAAATTCAATCCTGATGTTAAACCATTCGCATCAGCTTACATTCCACCAGGTTATGTATTCTTTTTATATCCATTCTATTTTATCAATGATCTAGGTATCCGAAATCTGTTCATAATTTTTTTTCAAATCCTTATTTCAATTTTTGTAATTCTTCTGCTATATAAATTCACAGAATTACTGTTTGACAAAAAAGCTGCCTTAACCGCAGCATTCATCTATGCACTTCTGCCGGAATTTATAGTGGCAGTTAATTCCATAAATATCGTAACTTTTTTTCATGGTGGGGTTCTGATTATTTTCATACTCCTCAATAACATCATTTTTCATCAAGTAAATTACAGAAGATGGATCTTCATAGGAATAACATTCGGAGTTTTTATACTCTTCCGGGGTGAAGCATTATTATTCCTGTTCACAGTCATTTTATATTTTCTTACCAAAAGGTTGTTTAAGCCTTCATTAATAATTTTAGCTGTATCACTGATAACAATTTTTCCATGGCAATTAAGAAATATGAGTGTATTTGAAGAGCTTGTTCCGCTTTCGACTAGTTTCGGAGTTAATTTTTACCGTGGACATAATCCATACGCTGTCGGTGTCTGGGCTGATGATGAAATTGCTGCACAGTTGAAAAAGTACAAAGATAAGGCGAACTTCGAACTAAAAATGAATCAGACTATGTTTTCATTTGGCATACAGAGTATCAAGCAAAATCCTGCAAGAGATCTGCTTTTATCTATAGAAAAAATTATTTATTTGTGGTTGTTTGATTATAATAATCCGCGCACGTTTCATGCTCTGTATCTGATTCCAGCATTTGCCCTGATAATATTCTTTATCATTGGTGTGTACAAATTTTTTTCCTGGGAAAAACATAAATACATTCTCTTCTTTCTTATGTACTTCACTTTTATAACATTTATCTTCTTCACTCTCTCCAGGTATCAGACAATGATGAAGATTGCACTTATACCCTTTGGGGCAAAAGGGCTGCTTATGGTTTCTGAGAAATTGTATGCCCGGTTTAAGAATTAATTACCAAGGGTGAACAAACTGCGGAAACAAACTTGAGAATTTCTTAACCACTCCTCCTGCGATCAGGTTAGCTGTTCCTTCATAACCCAGCAAATCCGTGTTGATGATCAGGTGATATAAAAGTGGATCCTCAACATCTGCATAGAAATAAGATTTCAGATATTTTTTCCTGTTGTCATCTTCACGTTTAACATAAATTGCGGCTTCCTTTTCACTTATATTCATCACTTCCATTATATGTTCAACTCTTCTTTCGAATGGTGCAATCAGTCTTATATGGAAAGTATTTTTAAGTTTCGAAGTTATGATATTTGCACCTCTTCCGACAATCAGCACATTACCCATCCTTGCTAGCTGTAAAATTGTATCGGAAGTTTTATGAATCAGGGTCCATTCAGCAGGCTTCAGGCCAAGCATCTCATAAAGTGCAGCTGTTATGTGCTTGTATTTCCCTTCAACCATGTATTCACGAATTTGTTCAGGCAGGTGATGCTCTTCCAGAACTTTTTCAATTAAATTTCTGTCGAAGTAAGCCCAGCTGACACCTTCGGGCACTGAATATTCATCGAGAATAGAAATTAATTTTTCACAAACCGGTCTTGAACCTGCACCTGTTTGACGGGAAATAGTGATACATGGGTAAACAATTTTCGAACCGGGTAAAATTTGAGATTTCTGTGAGTGAAGCTCGATGTATCTTTTACATTTTTCATATGCACCCAAACTCATAACAATTTCCTTTCTATAAATACTCAACAGATGAGATGGCAGCAATAAGGCTGATGTAATGTTATTGCATCAAATTTATTTGAACATTAAAAAAATTTTGTTACAAGTATAATATAATTTTAAATTGAAGAAATTCAACTGAGAAATGATAATTACAAGTGTATATCTGCTGATTTATATTCAGCGATGCACAGGCTGCGAAAGATCGAACCAGTCTTTGATTACGTCAAGAGTGCTGTTAAATCCCGATCTATGAAAATATTCATTCGTATGGATGTCATATTCGTAATCTGTCTCCCACTGTTTAACATTTGTCACAATTTCATTAATAGCATTAATTGTGAAATAGAGTTCTTCATTCGTCATTGTTGGGTGAAGCGACATTCTTACCCAACCGGGTTTCTCGGAATGGTCACCATGATTAATTTTTTCCGTAATTCTTTTTGAATTTTCTCTGTCAAGATGAAGCAGGTAATGACCATAAGTTCCTGCACAGGAACAGCCTCCCCTAACCTGCACACCAAAACGATCATTCAATAATTTAACGATCAGGTTGTAATGAATCCCATTGACATAAAATGATAATGCACCAAGTCGATTTTCAATTTGACCTGCAAGAATATTCATCCCAGAAATTTTCCGCATTTCTTTAAAAGAAAATTTTACTAATTCTTCTTCACGCTCTCTTAAATAATTAATTCCCATTTTTTCTTTAAGCTGAATACAAAGTGCAGCTTTGATTGCCTGAAGAAATGCAGGAGTTCCACCATCTTCCCGTGCTTCGATATTGGAAACAAATTTATGCTGACCCCAGGGATTAGTCCAGTCAACAGTTCCACCACCGGGAAGGTCCGGAACTTTGTTTTTATAAAGTTGTGAATCAAAAATCAGAACACCGGAAGAACCCGGTCCACCAAGAAATTTATGTGGTGAAAAATAAATCGCATCAAGCTTTGCTTCAGGATCAGATGGATGCATATTGATTTTAGCATAAGGCGCAGAACAAGCAAAATCTATAAAACAATATCCACCGTGCTGATGCATGATTTTAGCAAGTTCAAAGTAAGGGGTCTCGATTCCTGTAACATTGGAACAGGAAGTAAAAGCTCCAATCTTTAATTTTTTGTTTTTATATTTTTTAAGCTGAACTTCCAGATCATTCAGGTCAACTAAGCCTTCATCAGTCGGAGAGATAACAACAACTTCAGCAATTGTTTCAAGCCATGTGGTTTGGTTTGAATGATGTTCCATATGCGTAACAAAAACAACAGGTCGAAGGTCATCCGGTAATTTCATGAAATCCAGTAATTGTTCAGGAACTCTTAAGCCGAGCATTCTTTGAAGTTTACAAACCATTCCGGTCATTCCCGATCCTGCAGTTAAGATGACATCATCCTGTCCAGCATTACAATGTTTTTTTATTATCTCGTGGGCTTTATGATATGCGTGAGTCATTGCAGTTCCGGTTTCGCTGGATTCCGAATGAGTGTTGCCGACAAGCGGACCGAAAAGTTCACAGAGTTTTTCCTCTATAGGACGATACATCCTTCCGCTTGCAATCCAGTCTGCATATACAATTTTCATTTCTCCATAAGGAGAATGAAATGATTTGTCATAGCCAATTATATTTTCGCGGAATGGTGCGAAATAACCTTCGAGGTTATTCATTATAATTTACTTTTATCTTCACTTTATTAAGCATCAATATAATAAATAGTTAAAATCAAAACACCAATTAATTGCTGTTCCATCAATTTATCTTAAAGGAAATGCTTCCTCTAAAAGATTGATTATTTTTTGCATAATTCAATTTTTGTATTTTAACATAA
>DATDOL010000004.1:0-2028 GCA_035293265.1 Ignavibacteriaceae bacterium
TGATGAAATACAATCGCACAGAAAAGGAACAACCTGCTCGGCATTGGTGATTGAAAAACATCTCGCATACATTGCACATGTTGGTGACAGCAGAATTTATAGAATTAATGATGATAAAATTGAGCAGCTCACAAATGATCATACCCAGGTTGAAGAAATGCTGAAGAAAGGAATTCTTTCAGAAGAAGAAGCAAAAAATCATCCTTCAAAATCTATTTTAGTCCGAGCATTGGGAATCGAATCCGAAGTTGAAGTTGATACGATCGAAAATATTGAAATTAAACTTGGTGATAATTTTGTGCTCTGTTCAGATGGATTAGCAAAGGTTTCTCCTTCAGAAATAAAAGGAATCGTTTTATCAAATTCTCCTGAAGATGCCTGTAATGAATTAATTAAATTAGCTAATGACCGGGGTGGAAATGATAATGTGACTGTGCAAATAATCAGAATAAGCCACAATGGTGAAGATTCATATTATCAGCAGTCTGAAAAAAATCCTGAGAAATCCAGCCGCTGGGTTAAGTTTACCATTATGGCTGCAATTTTGATTACACTGATCATCCTAGCATTAATATTCCAGAAAAAACTGGTTGGCTTTTTTAATGGTGGAAATGACGGTGCCAGTATTGTTAGTGATAACACAAATGTTTTTGCTCCTGGTGATGTGTATCAATCATTTCTAATTAAAGCTGAGAAATATGTTAACGAAGGTGAACTGGATAGTGCAGTCTATTATTTTAAATTGATTTTACAAGATAACCCGATGCATGTCGGTGCATTGAATGGAATAGATTTGGTTTCTGCTGAATATACAAGGCAAGGTAACCACCTGAAAGATCAACAGATTTATAGCGACGCCTTAATTTACTTTCAGAAAGCCGCTGAATTAAATCCTACAGACAAAAACCTTGCAGTACTTATTGCAATTTGTAAAAGAGAATTGAAAAACCAATCCAATCCAAACTCAAATAACAGAACCAATGATATTACACCAAAAATCAAAACTGAATTTGATAATGAAGCATCTGGTGATAAAATTAATATCATAGAAAATAATTTATTAGTGTCCTCATTTTTAATTTCAGATTGGAGTTTTGATAATTTAACTGATAATGATTTTACTATGGGCTCGGATGCGTTGACATTTTTCAGTTCAGGAAAAATTAAAAGGGGAATATTCAGTAAAAGAATGGAGGATTTTGATGTTAAAGTCAGTTTGCTTCTTCCGAATAAATCTGTCGCAGAACGTGCTGGTATTATCGTAGGTTTTAATGCAACTGATGATAACCAGGATATTTATTATTTATTTTCAGCTGATACATTCGGAAATTTTTTATTAAGAAAATTTTCAAACGGAAAAGAAGAAAAGCTTATAGCAGTTCAGCGAAAAATAAACCAGGTAAATAACGGGTACAGTTTTAATTTGAAGATCAAATGTCTCGGTCCCTGGATTATGATTTACAATGACGATAAATTATTAGAATCCTGGTTGAATAAAGATTTTGTAAAAGGTAACATCGGACTCTTTGCAGAATCAGGTACACAGGCTGAGTTCTCAAATTTTAAAGTTACTTCAGCATTTGAAAGCAAAGAAATAAAGTAATACAAATAAAATATATAACGGAATTAGATGGAATCATTGATCGGTAAAACTGTTGACAGTTACAGAATCCTGGAAGTAATTGGAAGAGGCGGAATGGGAGTTGTTTTTAAAGCAATCGATACAAACCTTGAAAAGATAGTTGCTTTAAAAATGATTGATCCTTTCCTTGCACGAGACGAAAATTTCGTAAAACGATTTAAGACTGAAGCTAAAGCGTTAGCCAGGCTTGAAAATCCGAATATTGTCAGGGTTTTTGCTCTTCGCGAAACTGAGTCTGGATTATTCATGGTAATGGAATATGTTGAAGCTAAACCCCTTTCTAACTGCATCCAGGAGAATGGTCCGTTTTCGATAAGCGAATCTATATCTATCACAAAACAATTGTTGAATGCAATTGGTCACGCTCATAAGGTTGGTGTAATTCA
>DATDOL010000005.1:0-10302 GCA_035293265.1 Ignavibacteriaceae bacterium
TCGGAAGATTTATAACGTAAACTTCGGCAGGAATGAAACGATGATAATCAAATATTGCATCGCTTTTGCTGAGAACAATGGGACCCTGCGGCGGAATAAATAAATCAAATGTTATAAATACCTGTGCCGGGGTTGTGAACACATCTCTAATACTCCAGTCTTTCAGATTTATCAGATCATCCGTTCTGTTGAAAAGCTCGACCCATTCGGGTTCACCGCCTGAAGGTGAATACATAATTTCGTTTACAACGATTGATTGCGGTGGATAACCAGGTTCAACTGTCCGGTAAAAAATATTGTTTGTAGTATCCTGGTCAGCGATGTAATCAGCCCGAATGAAAAATCCTTTTATGGATTGAAGATCAACGACAAAATAATCAAAAGTATAATTGTTGGAATCACCAGGTGCAAGAATCAGTCCGATTATACTACTTAGTAGAAGATCTGGAATTGAATCCAGGTTGGTATCTTCAATGAGTTGAACATTAAAAGTCGCATTGTTTAATCCAATGTTTTTAATTTTTGCTGAAATAGAAACGGTATCCCCGCTAAGAGGAAACTGAGGTGAAAATAAAATATCATCAGCTTTAATATCAAAATCTTTTTGAGTTACAGAATTTATAAATCCGGGAGTTGCTTTGAACGGATTAACAGAAGTTCTCCAGTTTAACGAATCAGTGCTGAGTTCATCGGAGGAAATTCTTTCAAGTGATCTTCCGCCTGCACTTCCGCCCCAATCGGGGAGATAAAAAAGTGAATCAATAATTATCCCGATTGAGTCTTTAATAACAACGGCATCCCCGGTGTTATTTAATGCAGGGAGACTAAATTCAATTATTTCCGACTGAACATTATAAAAATTCAGTATCGATGAGTCTCTGGTCAAAACAATAAAAGAATTTGGTAAAATTTCAATGGGCTGATTTGTAATTGTTACGGTTGCATTGTTATCAGAAAATTTCCAGTTCATCAAATTGACAGGTGATGAAGTGCGATTATAAAGTTCAATCCATTCCGGTTCCCCCGTTGACGGTGCGTACATAATTTCATTAATAACAACATCGTTATAATTATTCCCCGGCGGATATACTACGAAACTTTTTATCAATTCATTATTAGCGAGATTTTCATCCGGAATGAAAATTACATTTGCAATTATCTGGTAGCTGCCTGACGGAAGCGATGATAAAATTGTTGATGCAATGATTGAATCTCCCGGCTGAAGATTTAAAAAGTTCTGTGAAAAAATAAGTTCACCGGGTGTTCCGGTCGAATCGAAATCTAAATCATTATAAATCTCGATTGAAAAATTGTCAGCGAGAGAGGTTCCCCTGTTTTTAACTTTTGCAGAAATGGTTACATCATCGCCTTGCTGAGGAAGTGACGGAGAAAATGTTAAAGAAAACATTTGCAGATCGAACTGAACAGGAGTTACTGAATTTGCAAATCCGGGAGTGCCGTTTGCCGTTAATGAGTTTTCCCAGTTTGATTGAGAGCTGTCTTTTATCATAACAATTTTCTCATCGGAAAAACTCTGGCTATTGTTTGCAGAATAATTGTACGCTTCAAGCGTGTCATCAACTGAGTTTAAAAGCCAGATTGGTCTGTCAGCAGTATTTGCCATTCCTGAAGTACCGAAAGAATTATCTGAGATTTTCACAACGATTGCTTCAGGAGGAATTAACCCATCATAAATTCCTGAACCGATTATGTAATCACCTTCAAGTATTATTGCAAAAGATTGCGGCGGAATAAGTGTGCCTTCGCCTGCATCTATAATAATATCAGGAGTTGAAGTTGAATATTTTATTTTATACCCGTTAATATCAATACTCTGGGTTTCGCTGTAATTATGCAATTCGACAAATTCATTATTTCCGGATACAGGAAAAAACATTATTTCACTTAGGATCAGCGTTGAATCGGATTGTGCAATGCTGAATGAAGCGAACATAAAAAGAATGATCAGATTTTTTTTTATCATCAGAATGAAATTAATTTTATTTCAATATAGTCAATCTATTACAAATTTACTTTGTCTTTTCTTGGCGGGAGTGGCCTTCCTGCAAGCCATTCGAACAATGAATCTGGCATCCACTGTAGTAATTTTGTTGAAATGACAAGAAGAAACGGGAACTGGATAATTCTTTTCTCTTTTTTAATTCCATTAAGAATTATTTTTGCCGCTCTATCAACATTCATAAGTGAAGGCATGAAAAATTCATTTTTATCTGTCATCGGCGTCCTGACGAATCCCGGTCTGATAGTTATCACTTTAACATTGTAAGGTTTTAATTCTATTCTCATGCTTTCAAGCAGAACAGATGCGGCAGACTTACTTGCGTTATAAAATCCGCTTTTAGGAAATCCCCTGACATCGGCAAGGCTGGAAACACCAACTATCATCCCGTCTTTTCTACTAATAAAATCCTGCAGAACCTGTTCAACACAATTTATGATCCCGAATAAATTTGTATTAACAATTTCTTTTCCGGCTTCAGCACTAAAGTTTTTAATATCCTTTCTGCCGCTGATTCCTGCATTTAAAATTACAATATCAACTTTGCCGAATTGCTCTTTTATTTTTGCAAAAACTGATTTTACTTCTTCAGGATTACCAACATCACATTTGTAGGTAAATATTTTAGAAGATGATTCTTTAAGTGAAGCAGTCAGATCATCCAGAATATTTTTTCTTCTGGCAAGAAGTGCAAGATTACATTCTTCAGTAGCTAAAAGTTTTGTGAGAGAATATCCTAAACCGGAAGAAGCCCCGGTCAGTATAACCACTTTTTTTTTCAGAGTCATTTAACAAGAATAAAATTTGAATTGGAAACTAGATGTGAATTTAGTGAAATGAATAAAGGATTTAAACTTTGCTATTTTAGAACAATTCCTTATTTTTATCAAAAATTATTCCAACAGTATGGATCAGAAAATATTACCGGTCGGAGAAGTGCTCGTTCGCTCAGAAATTGCGGAAACACCTTTTATTTGCAACCTGATTAAATGCAAAGGTGCATGCTGCACACTTGAAAGCGACTTCGGCGCTCCTCTTAAACATGAGGAGATAAAACAAATTGATGAGATATTAGAGACATTAAAAACATATCTGCCTTCTGAACATATTACTGAAATCGAACAGTTCGGTTTTTATGATATGGATCAGAACGAATTGATGACCCGGTCTGTAAACAGAAAGGCATGCGTTTTTGTTTTTTATGAAAGCGGAATTGCTAAATGTGGAATTGAAAAAGCATACCTTGACGGCAAGACAGATTTTAGAAAACCTATTTCCTGTCATCTGTTTCCGATAAGGGTAAGCGATTTTAACGGTGATGTTCTGAGATTTGAAAAATTTGATGAATGTTCACCTGCGCTTGAAGAAGGTAAATCAAAAAATATAACCGTTGCCGAGTTTTGTGAAGAACCTCTTAACAGACTTTACGGTAAAAAATGGTATTCAAAATTTAAGGAAGTAATCGGAAGATAATATGTTATCACTATCGCAGAGATTATCACAACAGCAGAAACTTTCTCCTCAGCAGATTCAGTATCAGAAACTACTGCAGTTAAACACTCTCGCTCTCGAGCAGAGAATAAAAACTGAACTGGAATTAAATCCCATACTCGAAGAAGAAATGGAATTAACCCAGGATGAAAAGGAAAAAGACAGCGATGATGAAATACAAGAAGATGTTAAAGATCCTGACAAAGAAGAATTTGAATTAGAAGATTACATGAATGATGATGACTTTGACCATGAACGAACCTACAGGAACACAGAAGAAGAACAATTCCATCCTTTAGCTCCCAACAGGGCTACCTTGTCCGAACACTTATTAGAGCAGCTGAGATTATTAAACCTTGATCCTGACTTATACGTTCTCGGGGAGGAAATTATCGGCAACTTGGATATGGACGGATATTTAAAACGCGGGCTTTCCGAAATTCTAAATGAACTTGAACTGTTCGAACATATTAAAATTGGACCAGAAAAAGCTGAAGAACTGCTGAAGAAAATTCAATTATTCGATCCGGTTGGATTAGCCTGCCGTTCATTGCAGGAATGTCTGCTTGTGCAGATACGTGCACACAAGAATGCTGATGCTTACTTCAAATATCTTGCTGAAAAAATGCTTGAAGAATATTACGATGATTTTACAAAAAGAAGATTTGATTCCCTGAAGCAGAAAATGAATATGACAGATGATACTTTAAAAAAGACAGTTGAACTGATTCAGAGTCTTAATCCTAAACCGGGAGAAGGAAATATTGAATCTGCCGAGATGAACCAGATTTCACCCGACTTTTTAATCGAGAAACAGGATAACGATTTTGTTATTACTATGAATGACAGAAGCATGCCTTCGGTAACTATAAGCAGAAAATATCTTGAAATGTTCGACAGCACTAAAAGTAAGCGCGGTAAAAAATCCAGCCAGGAAAAAGAAACTTACAAGTTTTTACGAGAAAAATTTGAATCTGCAAAATGGTTTATTGCATGTATCCAGCAAAGAAGAGAAACATTAATGAAGATTATGCAGGCTATATTCCAACGGCAATATGAATTTTTTGAGAAAGGTCCCAAGCTATTAAGACCGATGATTTATAAAGATATCGCCGAAGAAATTAATATGGACATTTCAACTATCAGCCGGGTTGTAAATGGCAAGTATGTTCAAAGCCCGATGGGAATACACGAATTAAAATATTTTTTCAGCGAAGGTCTTTCAACTGATTCCGGCGAAGAAGTTTCTAACAAGCATATCAAAGAAAGATTAAAAGAAATTATTGACGGTGAAGATAAAAACAAACCTTACAGTGACGATAAATTAGCGGAGATGCTGAACCAGGAAGGCATTCACATTGCACGAAGAACCGTTGCAAAATACAGGGAACAGCTTAGGCTTCCTGTCGCCCGTTTAAGAAAAGAATTGTGATGAATTATGTATTTGACGTTCTTATTATAATCTTTCTCTTTACACTTTATGGTGCTCTTCATTCTGTTCTTGCTTCAAACAAAGTAAAAGAATTATTTAAAAAAAACTTCGGTGATTTGATTGCATTTTACAGGCTGGCATATAACATATTGGCGTTGTTACTGCTTTACTTAATTTGGGAATTATCACCGAAACCTCACATCATCATATATGATCTTCCTAATCCTTATGATTTAATTATTTTAATACCTCAGCTGCTTGCACTAGCAGGGATAGTTTGGACATTTAAGTATATTTGCTTCAGAGAATTTATTGGATTGAATCAGGTTAAAAGGTTTTTGGAAAAAAAATATATTTCCGAATTGGACGAAGAGTTAACTTTACGTATAGAAGGACCTTACAGGTATTCCCGTCACCCGGTTTATTTCTTTTCAATAATATTCCTTCTTTTCAGACCAACGATGGATTTGTTTTACCTCATAGTCTTTTTGTGCCTTGTAAGTTATTTTTATATCGGTTCATTTTACGAAGAGAAGAAACTTGTGAAAAACTTCGGCAAGATTTACTTTGATTATAAAAAATCAGTGCCGAGGATATTTCCTGTAAAGTTTTTTCAACCATATTCTCAAACGGAAATCGTGGAAACACAATAATTATACCTAAGGAATTTTTTAATGGAAAGCTTTAAAGCAACAACAATACTCGGACTGGTTCATAATGGAAAAGCAGCACTTGGCGGTGACGGTCAGGTTTCCATCGGCAATACAATCTTCAAGCACAATGCAGTGAAGATAAGGAAATTAGCCGACGGAAAAGTTCTCTGCGGATTTGCCGGCGGCTCGGCAGATGCATTTGCATTGATGGAAAGATTTGAAGACAAGCTTGAACAATACAGGGGAAACGTTCACCGTGCAGCGGTTGAACTCGCAAAAGAATGGCGAACAGATAAATATTTGAGAAGATTGGAAGCAATGTTAGCTGTGATTGCTAAAGATACCGCACTTGTTGTTTCCGGCAATGGCGATGTAATTGAACCGGATGATAAAATTGTTGCAATAGGTTCAGGAGGAATGTTTGCATTAGCGGCTGCCAAGATGTTAATAAAACACAGCAAACTTTCAGCAAAAGAAATTGCAGAAGAAGCATTAAAGACAGCTTCGGAAATCTGCATCTACACAAATGATAAAATTAACGTTGAAGTAATTGATTAAGGAGAAGTAAGTTCACTATGATTAACAAATCGATGAAAGAATTAACACCGGGTAACATTGTCGAAGAACTTGATAAATATATTATCGGGCAGACTGATGCAAAACGTGCGGTTGCAATTGCCCTTAGAAACCGCTGGCGTCGTCAGCAGGTTGAAGGTGTTCTTAAAGATGAAATATTACCAAATAATATAATTCTTATTGGGCCAACGGGTGTCGGTAAAACAGAAATTTCCAGGAGACTTGCAAAGCTTGCTGCAGCACCATTCATAAAAGTTGAAGCTTCCAAATTCACTGAAGTTGGTTACGTCGGAAGAGATGTCGAATCTATGATCCGTGATCTCACAGATTTTGCTGTGAACATGGTCAAGGCTGAAAAGACAAAAGAAGTTCAATCCAAAGCTGAAGAGTTAGCTGACGAAAGAGTTCTCGATCTTTTAATTCCACCTGTTAAGAAACCTCATACGCCCGCAGGTCAACCGCAGCAATTTACTGAGCAGAAACAAGAAGAAGTAAGTTCAGAAGAATTCCAGAACCAGAAAACCCGTGAGTGGATGAAGCAAAAACTAAAAAACGGCGAGATGGATACCAAGATGGTCGAGTTTGATTCTCAAACAACTCCGGCGATTGGCATGCAGGTGCTCGGACCGATGGGTATGGATGATATGGGAATTAATATCCAGGAAATTATGGGAAACATTATGCCGAAGAAAAAGAAGAAAAGAAAAACTGCGATTGCAGAGGCAAGAAAAATAATAGCTGAGGAAGAAGCTCAAAAGCTGATTGATATGGAAAACGTTCAGAAGGAAGCAATCCAGAGAGTTGAAGAATCCGGAATAGTATTTATTGATGAAATTGATAAAGTTGCAAACAGCGGAGGTAAAGGGCACGGTCCCGATGTATCGCGTGAAGGAGTGCAAAGAGATTTGCTTCCTATAGTTGAAGGAACAAATGTTAACACAAAATATGGAGTAGTAAAAACCGACCACATCCTGTTCATTGCTTCGGGTGCATTTCACGTTTCAAAACCATCTGATCTTATTCCTGAAATGCAGGGAAGGTTTCCAATCCGTGTTGAACTGAAGAGTTTAACCGAAGAAGACTTTGTTCAAATTCTTACCACACCCGCAAATGCATTACTGAAACAGTACTGTGCTCTGCTGGGAACTGAGGGAGTGAAGCTTCATTTTACAGAAGATGGAATAAGAGAAATTGCCCGCATAGCAACAGAGGTTAATGAAGCTGTAGAAAATATAGGTGCAAGACGGCTGCACACAATTCTTACAACTCTTCTTGATGAAATACTTTTTGATGTGCCTGATAAAATTCCAACTGAAACTGTACAAATAACTGCTGAGTTTGTTAAAGATAAATTAGATAAGATCGTTAAAGACAGGGATTTGAGTAAGTTTATTTTGTAAATATTAATTATTGTTATTGTTTGAAGAGGCGAGTTTAGAACTCGCCTTTTTATTTATTTGCCAGTCATTCAGCCTTACTTACTAATAGAAAATAGTATTTGTCAATTAATAATATTTTCTACTTGTTTATTAAAATATATTAGGCTATGTATAATACAGGTATTTCAAATACTCCGAGAGGGTTAGCACAACGCTAACACCCGATAAGTTTCTTACCACAGCAACCCGAATACTCTCCCGATGCAGAAGTTTTTAAAATAAACATTTCAACTTCAAATAGAGGCTCAATATGTTGAGTGCAACGAAATCCCGTTTTACGGGAAAAACCTTTCTACAAATTTTGATTGTCTTTTCGCTGTTTTTAATAACAGCGTTTCCTCAGGATAGAATTCACAGAGGAGGAATACCAGAGAAACTTACTGCTAAAAGATTTTGGGAAAATTATAAACCAAATGCATATAGTTTACAAGGATTAAATGATATAGAATCCTTACTGTTGAAATCTGAAAGCAGCAATTGGCAGACGGCATTAAGAAATCCACAAAGAGAGTTTTATGAAGAAGAAGGATTTAATGCAAAGGATACAAGGACAACCATTAATAAAACAATATTTGGTAATGGTTTTCTACTAATAGAGGAAATTTACCAAACCCGGGATGGTTCTGCCTGGGTGAATGCTGAAAAGTATTCATACACATATGATGGAAACAATAACCGGATTGAAATTCTCTGGCAAAACTGGGATGGTTCTGCCTGGGTGAATTATAAAAAGTATTCATACACATATGATGGAAATAATAACCAGACTGAAGAGCTCTTCCAAACCTGGGATGGTTCTGCCTGGGTGAATTATTCTAAGTATTCATTCACATATGATGGAAACAATAACCGGATTGAATGGCTCCACCAAAATTGGGATGGTTCTGTTTGGGTGAATAGTGGTAAGGGTTCATTCACATATGATGGAAACAATAACCCGACTGAATTTCTCTGGCAAATCTGGGATGGTTCTGCTTGGGTGAATTTCTGGAAGTATGCATACACATATGATGGAAATAATAATCAGATTGAGGAGATCAGACAATTATGGGGTGGTTCTAATTGGGTTAATTATGAGAAGAATTCATACATATATGATGGAAATAATAATTTAACTGAACAGCTCCGGCAAGATTGGGATGGTTCTAATTGGGTGAATTATTTGAGGAATACCTATACCTATGATGTGAATAATAACTTGATTGAGAAGTTGCGTCAAAGTTGGGATGGATCTAATTGGGTTAATGATGCGAAGTATTCATACACATATGATGGGAATAATAATCTGACTGAATTGCTCGAACAAACTTGGGATGGTTCTAATTGGGTGAATCATGAGAAGTATTCATATACATATGATGGAAATAATAATTTGACTGAATTGCTCGGACAAACTTGGGATGGTTCTAACTGGGTGAATGTGAATAAGTATATGTATTCATATATACTAACTGGAATTGAGCAATTTGATGGTGAAGTGAGCACTTACAGCTTATCAAACAACTATCCAAACCCATTTAATCCGGTTACCCTTATCCGCTTTGAGATTCCTGTAAGTGGAAATGTATCAATCAAAATTTATGATATACTTGGCAGTGAAGTGAAAACCCTTGTAAATGAAGAAAGAATTGCAGGAAGATATGAAGTGGTTTTTGATGCTTCAAAATTTGCGAGCGGAGTATATTTTTATCAGATAAGAGCTGTCGATCCTTCGTCAGGCTCAGGACAAGTTTTTATAAGTACGAAGAAGATGGTCCTCCTACGCTAATGTTTACTATCCGAAACTTTACGTGAAGGATAGCTTCGGAGGATAAATTTTGTTGAAGTAGTGGGAAGTAAAAAGAAAGAGATAAGTCGGGCGATTCGCTGACTCACCCTATTTAAAAAAATCTGGTTGGGCGGGATAAGTAAAACGCTTCTCTGATTCGGATTCGGATATCATTCTCAGGTGAATTTACTGAAGGGATGGCTAGGCAAAATCGTGTCTATAAAATTTATACCTAATAATCAGAAATATAGTGTTGATAGTTTAATGAAATGAGTTTACTTTTATAAAAAGAAAAATTGATAGAAAAAATTGTTTAAAGGTGTACTAACTATGATCTTAAAAAAAACAAAGAAACAAATAAAGATTGTCTCCGGAGATTGGGACAAAATGAGGAAAAATCCTGTATTAAGCGAAGCAATAGAATTACTTGAGGACATTTCTGATCTCGAGAAAGCAAAAAAAGCCCGTGGGAGAAGTTTAACAATTGAACAATATCTGAAAAAACGTGGCTTATAAAATTTTAATCAGACCTTCTGCAGTTAAAGACCTGGATCGTTTACCAAATAAAGAAGTTAAAAATATACTTATTCGTATTGCGCTATTAAGAGGTGAACCACGTCCGATCGGCATACAAAAACTAACCAATGAAGAAGGTTATCGCATCCGCTCAGGTAATTATCGAATTCTCTTCGAAGTAAATGACAAATCACAGACTATTATAATTTACCGTGTAAAGCATCGGAAGGATGTTTATAGAAAGTAATCTTTCTTTATAAAATATCAGGGAAAACAGCACATACCACCTGTTCGCATTTCAAATCAATATCCTAATTAAGAGCTAATTATAAGAGATTACTCGCCAATTCAGCCAATGCACTCCGCTCACCTTTTTCTAAGTTGATGTGTGCGTAAAGTTTTTGTCC
>DATDOL010000006.1:0-7760 GCA_035293265.1 Ignavibacteriaceae bacterium
AGAGAAATTGTAGTGGTTGATTGGGAATTCTGGCATTAGTTATTGCTGAGAGTGAAATGACGAAACAATCTCTCATTTCTATTTAATAAAGATCACTTCGTCGCGAGCTCCTCGTAATGAGAAAATGTAATTAGGATTTTGGTGATGTATTTTTCAAAAAAACAAATCCAATTATCCCAGATACCAACGAACCTGATAACACACCAATCTTAGATAGATCGAGCAAAGCCGGGTCGTTGAACGCAAGTCCGGCAATAAACAACGACATTGTAAATCCGATGCCTGCAAGTATTCCGGCACCATAAAGATTTTTCCAGTTGACTCCTTCAGGCAGAGATGAAAGTTTTAACTTCACTGCAAGAAATGAAAATGCAAAAATCCCGATTTGTTTACCAATGAATAATCCTATTATGATCCCAAGACTGACAGGACTTAAAAGTGCATTTAGAATATCCATATCCGCAAGTGTAACACCTGCGTTGGCAAGAGCGAAAACGGGTATGATAAAAAACGAAACCCATGGATGAAGCCCGTGCTCAAATCTTTGAAGCGGAGTCAGAACTTTTTCGCAGCTTTCTTCAATTGCAAGAACATCGTGCTGTCTTTCAGAATTGTTTAGGACATTTTTCCACTCGTCACCGGTTGAATCAAAATGGCTGATTAATTGTCTTACTTTTTCAGAAAATTTATTCGTGTCATATCGTGAAGATGCGGGAATTGTAAATGCCAACAATACTCCGGCAATAGTTGCATGAATTCCTGATTGAAGAAAAGCCAGCCAGAGAATCAACCCGAGGACAGCATAAGGAATGAGACTTTTTGTACCGAGTCTGTTTAACAGTACGAGCAAAGCAAGAAAAATTGCTGCAATTATTAATGCCGATGCAGAAATTTCAGCAGTATAAAAAACTGCAATTACCATCACAGCACCAATGTCATCAGCAATTGCTAAAGCGAGGACAAATATTTTTAAAGTAATCGGAACTCGCGGTCCAAGCAGAGCCATTATTCCAACTACAAAAGCAATATCCGTTGCCATTGGAATTCCCCAGCCGTTTGCACCTTCAGTTCCGGAATTGAAAACTGTATAAAGTAAAGCTGGTGCAATCATTCCACCTAAAGCACCTGCAATAGGTAATGAAGCTTTCTGAGCAGATGAAAGTTCACCAACCAAAAACTCACGTTTAATTTCCAAACCTACGGTAAAGAAAAATATAACCATCAATCCATCGTTTATCCAGTGATGGATTGAATAATCCAGAGTTAAAAGATTTCCGAGTGAAACAACGAGATGAGTTTGCCAGAGATCATGATAAGAATGAGACCACGCAGTGTTTGCCCAGATAAGAGCAATGACAGTACAGATCATCAGTAAAATTCCGCCACTTGCTTCCTGGTGGAGAAATTCATTTATCGGTCTGAGTAATTTTTCGATTGGTTCTTTTTTTCGCAGCAATTTGTTCTGTGTTTTAGTCTAAGAATTTTTTAAGGTTGTTGAAATTCTTTTCCCAATACTTCTTCATCTTCTCAGCATCTTTTGAACTTTGCAGTTTGTGATGCTGGACGACCAACTGAGTTTTTGATTTATCTTTCGGATAGAATTGAAATTCGATGTTTGTTTTCCCATCTACCCATTTGCCTCTGATGGATTTATTTAAAGTTGATTTGGAAATTTTTATCGTGTGATCTTTGAGCCATTTTTCTCTTTGTTCCTGATTTAGAACTGCCTTAAAAATCTTTGAGATGGGGATTGAAAATGTTTTGCTCTTACTTATCTCATAACCTTCGGGTCGTTCGTGTTTTTTCCTTCCCTTAATTTCCTGTTCATATTGGACTGTTACCATTTGTGCCCACCAGCCTTCAAGACCGCACTCTTCGTACAAATAAGTCGCAATATCTTTGTGTTCCATTTTCTTTGCGCCGGCTTTATTTAAAATTGCGAACCAGTCTTTCCAGGCTTTGCCGGTGCTTTTCTTCACAGAATCATCGGAAATTCGTTTTACCATTTCGGGTTAGACTCTTTTATGGTTCCAGATTAATCCCAATGCGATTCCCAATGCAACACCAATGCCCATTCCGGTTCCCATGTCAGACATTGAAACACCAAGTCCAGCACCGATTGCAATTCCAATAGCAAGAGCAAATCCAAATCCTCTTCTTCTGTTTTTCTGTTTTACTTCCATCTCTTTAAAAAACTATAATATCAGAAATCTTAATTAATAATAAAACTATATTATAAATGATGCAAATCAAATAAGTGAAAGTTCTTTTAGAATTACAATCCCGGCTGCTATTGTAAAAACGGATGCCACTGTGCTGATCAAAACTATGTTTCCTGCAAGTTTACTGTTAGCACCCATCGCTTCCGCCATTATGAAACTGACAATTGCTGTAGGGCACGAAAACAAAACAAACATAATTCCAAGATCTAATCCTCTATATCCAAAATAATAGCTTCCAAGAGTTAGGATAACCGGAATCAGGATAATTTTTATAGCAGAGGATGTAAAAGCAAGTCCTGATGCTTTTCGAATATTTTGCATATTCAGTGAGCCACCGATCCCAATCAGTGCCAAAGGTAACGCTAACTCAGCTAAAAATTCTGTAGTAAGATTTATCACATCCGGGATCCTGATTTTAAAATATGAAAATGGTAAACCGATGATTACTGCAACTATTAATGGATTAAGTATTATTTCTACAAGTGTTGCTTTTAAATTTAATTTTCTTTCTTTCCGGAATGGAACAGTCAGAATAATAACAGCAAGAACATTATACAGAGGCAAAATAAATGCGAGTATGATAGAAGCTTTGCCGAGTGCTGACGTCCCGAATAACTTTGAAATAATCGCAAGACCGACAATTGCATAGTTGCTTCTGTAAGCCCCCTGGACAAATACACTTAGATTTTTTGCATCTTTGATCAACGGAATTGATAAAATCCAGATGATAAAAAAACTAATTAGCGTAGCAGCATAAATGTAAAATATCTGACCAAGATCTATTACGGAGCTTAAATCAATTGTTGAGATATTAATAAAGATAAGTGCTGGAAGTGAAACAGAGAAAACAAACTTTGAGGTGACATCAACAAAGTTTTCGTTTATTACATTTATCCGCTTAACAAAATAACCAAGTGCAACAAGTAAAAATACAGGTGCAACAACGTTTCCGGTGAAGATTATATTGTCGATCAACTTAAGCTTTCAATTTTTAATTTAAATTTTTCGGGAAGGGGAGCGACCTTTTTATTTTCATAATCGAAGAAAACTATTCCAGTTTTCGCTAATGCAATTTCTTTTTTGTTATCTGAGTTGGTAATTCGATAAACAATATCACACCCGATTTTTGAAAAATCTATCACACCAACTTCAATTAAAAGTTCATCACCATAAAAACTTTCGGCTTTGTATTGAATTGCAGCATCATTCATAATTATTCCAATGCCTTCCACTTCTTTTTCTGAATAACCGAGATGTTTCAGAAATCTTACTCTTGCTTCGTGAATAATTGATAGTAAAGAATCATTGCCCAGGTGACCGCCATAGTTGATGTCTGATATTCTGACTGAGATTTCAGTTTTGAATAAGAACTTTTCAGGGATTTCAATTTTAATTCTTGGCATCTATATTTTTCCAACCTCTGTCTTTATGGATTAATCTGTCCAAAACTGCCGAATTTCTTAACTAAACTTAATTAATATTTTAATGATTTGATTGATCTCTTATCAATCATTCCAGAATTAAACCCGGAATGATCTTGAATTGTCCAATCGTTTAGATTAAGTTTAAAACAATAAAACAGGAGTTCATTATGAAAATCAAATCAATACTTATTCTCACAGGAATTATTTCAATTCTTTTCCTCCCTGCCTGTCAGTCAGAACTTAACTCCCCAGATCAAAATAATTTAAATGATCAATCAAGTTTTGAAACAGTCAACAGCGATCTTGCTTTGATGAAAAATGGAGGAATGCCGCTCGATGATGCTGCAGGTGTATTTTCAATCGGCTGGAATGAGATGTTCAGACCTTTTGAAGACAGCAGTGCAGTAAAAGGAATGGCATTTGCAGTTGCATTTGGTGAGAGGGAAACGGATCTGTCGCATTTCAGGAGATTCGGATTAGATATGGGAACTGTCATTATCAATTATTCCGGTAACCAGATTGAAATGCAAAAGAGATTTCATGACAGAAGGGGGGTAGTATACAGTTTGTTCAAGAGACCTTTCGGTCATTCAGAAAATCTTCTTGAGTTCATTCCGAATATTGAATACCAGTTTGAAGTAACCGGTTCAGATGTGTTCGCTCCAATTATTATCTCACTTACTTCTCCAAATTCGCTAATGGACATAACCAGTCATAACAATGGTCAGATGATTGATCCAGCTCAGGATTTAACGATTGAGTGGGCAGGCGGTAACAGCGAAGGAAAAATCGGAGTAAGATTAATGCCTCATCTCAGACCTCACAGAGGTCCTGGGGGAGGTCATCACGGGATGGGTGAACATCATCCGCCTTTTGACAGGGTAATATTTGTTGTGCTCGAAACAAACCCGGGCACTTATACATTTACATCTGAGCAAGTTCAGAGAATTATGAATGGCTTGGATACAGATGGTTTGATGATCGAAGTTTCTCAAATGCAATTTGGCGAAGTTGAACATCCGAACGGAATTCTTCACACTGCTATGAGGAATGGTAATAGTGTAATGTTAAGAGTTGATTAGTAAGAGATATGAGATTTTGATTATTGAAGCCGCTTTCACAGCGGCTTTTTTATTTTAACGAATTTTATTTTAATAAAATCATCTTCTTCCCTTCTCTTACTCTCTCTCCATTTTTGGTATCAGCATTTAGAATATAAAAATAAATCCCACTCGGTAATCCAGTCGCATCGAACCTCACTTCATATCTACCAGTGAGCTTTTCTTCATTAACAAGTGTTGTAATTTCACTTCCTAAAACATCATATACAACCAAACTTATATTGGAATTTTTCGGTACAGCATATTTTATCGTCGTTGAAGGATTAAAGGGATTCGGGTAATTTTGATGTAGGATGAATCCAGAAAGGTTTTCAAATTCAACAATCTTAACTTCAGTTGTTTGTTCTTTTCGATAGATACCGCTTATTGTTCCCACATATATTTTATTATCCTTAAGATTAACAGCAAAATTATTAATCTGACCAATGTCTAAGTAGGAAAATCCTCCAACACCAAGATTTAAAGGGAGATTCTCTGACCCTTCAATTCTAACCCAACTTATAATCTCCTTCTCTGATTTGTATATACCATCCGTTCTGATTGTGTAGATTTCATTGGTATATCTTGGGTTTTCATAGAATGACAAGTAATAAGAAGTATCGGGCAACCCTGAATTCTCTAATTCCCATGTAAAGCCATCATCTTCTGAAACAAACGAAGATGACATATAAATTCGCTCAGAAATTACTCCATCAGTTATCAATTCTGCTGGCACACTAGGTGGCACAGATAAATAATTCCAGCTGTTTCCTTTGTTAGTGCTGATAAAAAAATATTCACCGACTAACATATCATCAACTGCAGCATAAAGTTTATTACTATCAATCATTGACAAATTGAAAGCTAAATTTCTTCCATGACTTGATGAGGGTAAATTTATTGTTATTTCATCCCAATTATTTCCACCATCAAGACTTCTATAAACAGTAGCAAACCATCCCGCTGGGATATAATGAGATTCTTTTGCATACACTTCAGTTTTGTTAAAAAAGGACACTCCGATCCAGACAATCGAAATATTCTCAAGAGGATTTATTAATAACCAACTATTTCCCCCATCAGTTGTTATGTATAATTTGGCATTTGGTGAAGAAACAGATCCACCTTTTACTAAATAAAAAGTATCTCTACATTCACGGAAAAATTCTAAATCTACAATTGGGGCTTCTCCAAGAACGCTATCTAGTTGTAACCAATTGTTACCACTATCAGAAGTAAAATATAAACCAGCACTAATGTTGGCTCCATTCCTTACTACCGTGCCAGCATAAATTGTATCACCAAATACATAGAGTTGTTTTATGAGTAGCGAATCTAGTCCTACAAACTCCCATTCTTGTGCTTTGGCGGGAGAAGCAATTAAAAACAGTAACAGGCAAGAAGAGATTAAGATAGTTTTCATAATACATCGAATAATTTACCTTATTTCACTTAACAGCAAGGAACTGAAAGTATTATACGAGAAAAACTGTAGATGAATATTAATTGTTAGCTGAAACGGAAGAATGCTTGCTGTCTTTGTATAAACATAATTGAACTAAATAACAATTGCAAGTGATTTAATGTTTGACGGTGAGAAGGATGGATTGACTTAAATCTGCTAACAATCGCGAATCAAAGTACTCTATAATTTATTGTCCTTTATTTAGAGTTATCCGGTATTTTTATTTCAGGCAAGCTTATAGACTTCAATCGGTTCTGTTCGTCCTTTGACTTTAACTGAACCAAGAAATTCAGTAGTTAGATCATTTGAAGATATTTTATCAAGAACTTCTTTAGAAACTAAAACGTTTGAATTATATTCTTTATTTAACTGTTCAAGTCTGGCAGCCATAATTACGGTATTTCCTATAATCGAATATTGTTTTCTTTCGGCAGTACCGACATTACCAGTGATTATCTCGCCTGCGTGTAAACCGATTCCGACATTTGTTAATGGAATTTCTTTGCTTTCATTTTTCATTTTTAATGATGAAATAATCTCCAGTGAAGCTTCAACCGCATCCCTGCAATAACTTTCTTTCTGTATAGGTGCACCGAATGTTGCCATAAATCCATCACCAAGAATCTGATTTACGATTCCACCGTGCTTATTCACAACATCAATCATAAATCCTAAAGTTCTGTTTTGATAGTTGTTAATTTCTTCGGGTGATTTTCCTTCGCAAAATTTGGAAAAGTTTCTGATGTCGAGGAACATTATACAAACGTCTCTTGTTCTGTTCACTATTTTCATTTTATTATTTACGAATTCCTCAACAATTTCTTTTGATACCTGCTGACCAAAAACTTTTTCCAGTTCGTTTCTTTCTTCAATTACGTGGTAAGTCTTTAAAATTCTTTTTCTGATTTGTAAAGAAACTACTCCTGCAATAACTCCACTCATGATAAGCATTGCACCTCGTCCAAGGAACGCTATAGGCACATCAAGAACAGGAATATTTGAATGGTAGTCAGTATTAACAAAGTAATAAAATGAAATTGAAAGGTATTCAACCGCTGCAACAGCACCTGTAAAGAAACACAGTCGTGGATCAAGTTCAAGACTGGAAAGGATGATAAACAAAAAATATAAAAGTAGAATCGGGGAAACTAATGCAGCAACAGGTTCAATGTTTAAAGATAAGATAATGATTGCAGCCGAAGGAACGGATACTTCAAAGAAAGCATTGATATAAGTCAGAAAATTAGGTAATCCTTTGCCGCTTTTCATTCTGCGGTGAATTATTCTCCTGACTATGAATGACCTTGCAGCAAGAAACAGGAATAGCAGAATTATCCACTTGAAAGCTTTTATTAGTCCCGGGCTGTGTACCGTATAATTATCGGAAAGGAAATACACATTTACTAATAATCCAAACACAAGCAGAAGAATTGCAGCAGCAATAATTAATTCACGAAGTCTTTCGTTATTCAGAGCTTCAGTTCTGAAATGCTTCTCAATAATATTTTCTTCCGGTAAAAATATTTCTTTAATAAATCTCATAGTTCAT
>DATDOL010000007.1:0-5597 GCA_035293265.1 Ignavibacteriaceae bacterium
AGAAAGTTGAGCAGCTGTAAACTCACCCTAAATCCCTCTCTTAAAAAGAGAGGGACTTTTCCCAAAGGGATGGATTCCCATAAACTCCCCTTCTCTTTATAAGAGAAGGGGTTGGGCAATGAGTTAAAAATTTGATAAATAATTTCCACACACTTTTACTCAATTTAGGAGTTACATACTTCTCTGCTTAACAAGTTCAATTATATCAACCCAGTTGGATAAGCTGCCTCCACTTTCGGAAACAAACTTTTGCCTGGAGATTTCGCTATCGAATGCCATCACATTCAAACCCATCGGGCTTCTGAAATTTTCATTTTGAACATAAAAAGCATTTGCTGCATCGATAAAGGATCCGGGTGTTGCGAAATCCGTTACTAAAAATTTCTGATTTGCATCACCGATAAAATTTTTAACCATCGCATATTCAATCATACATCCAACTTCATCGAACTTAAATGCTTTACCTTTGTCAGTCAGTATTTCAGATCCGTAACGGTTATCCGTTATCAGCATTCTGCAGAACTCACATTCGTCATGCCCGTAGTTTATTGGTTCAGGATCGGCTCCACAACCTGTAATGAATAGTAATGTTAAAAAGATAGAGAAAGAAAAAAATTTGTCAAGCATGTTTTTCATCCTTCTTTATTAATTTTTTGTCAATGTATAATGCTATTAACGAAAGAACAACAGCAACTACAAGAATCCAGGAGCTTAAATGCGGCATTGAGATTGCGTTGAAGTTGAGCAGCATTTTAGCACCGATCAATGGCGGCTGATATGCCATCCCGGGAATTTTAATTGCAGCATTCGGATTCAAGTCGTGCCCGTAGTCATATTCCCACATATAAAAATCATATAATCCAACAGCAGCAACTACAATAAACAGTATGATCCAAATATAAACCAAACTTCTTTTCCCTGAAATTCCTGAAACCAAACCAAACACAACTAAAAAGATTATTATGAAAGGCATAATTTTCAGTTCGGGAATTGCATCAGGATTAATTTCTTTCATTCCGATATAATGATTTAAGCCGTTGATGTTTGCAAGGTCGTGCGGCTTCTGACCGGTGATTTTATTCAGCCAGATTTCCAAACCAATTCCTTCCGGATACTGAGGCGCTTCCAGATCAATATACCAGATAGGGAAAAAGAATGTTAAAACTAAAAGGAGTGATGCGACTACTATAATTATTTTTGATTGGGTTTTCATGATTCAACAAAATAAAAATGTAGCACAGAATAGTATTCTGTGCTACTGCTAAAGCAACTATTTACCAGTTCCATAAGTTATTGCTACATTCGATCCCCGAGTTGATACTCTTATGTAACCGGACATTTCCTGGTGCAAAGCGGAACAGAAATCTGTGCAGTAGAAGGGATAAACTCCTTCTTTAAGCGGAGTCCAAACCATAGATTCTGTTGCACCCGGCATAATGAGTAATTCAGAATTCTGCATTCCTTTAACTGCAAAACCATGAGGAATATCCCAATCCTGTTCAAGATTTGTGATGTGGAAATAAACAACGTCACCGACTTTTATTCCTTCAATGTTATCAGGAGCAAAGTGAGTTCTGATTGTAGACATGTAAACGTGAACTACATTTCCTTCTCTGACAACGCGTGTCTCTTTCTCAGCTTTTATTCCATATGGATGTTGATTCTCTTCAATAGGATAAATCTTCTTGGAATTTTTCATCAGGATATCTGCAGGAATAGACTGAGCATAATGAGGCTCACCAATTGTTGGGAAATCTAAAAGAAGTTTCATCTTATCTCCCGAGATATCAATTAGCTGGGCTGATTGAGTTAACTCAGGTCCTGTCGGTAAATATCTGTCCTTCGTTATCTTATTTAATGCGATTACATATTTGCCCCAAGGTTTTCTGCTGTCTCCGCCTGGAATGCAAAGATGACCAATAGAATAATAAGCAGGAATTCTGTCAACAACTTCCCATGTTCCGATCTTCCATTTTACTATTTCAGATGAGATAAATGATGAGGTATAGCCGTAACCATTTCCATCAAACTCTGTATGCAATGGACCCAATCCGGGATTTGTTACTTCACCGCCTATCACTGATTCATATTTCAATACTGGAATGCCATCGATTGTTGTTTCAAATTCTTTGTTCTCAATTGCTTTAATCATTTTGCTGAAAGAATGAACAACAATTACAGAGGCCAGTTTACCACCGGCAGCGATATATTCTCCGGTAGGATCAACATCGACACCGTGAGGCGATTTAGGAGTTGGCAGATAGTAAATCAAACCCGGACATTCTTCAGGAATAAGAACTTTAACACTCTTATTCTCTTCTGAAATACCCATATGTTTCTTTTCATCAAAATAGTTTCTGAAGTAACTTGTATTAAAAGTTTTAGCTTTACCCTGAGCCAAATATTCTTCTGCTTTTTTCCAGTTAACTGCTGCAATAAAATCTTTATCATTCTGTGAGGCATTCACTTCGAGCAAAGTGTTTGCCTGTTCTGTATTGTAACTTGTGAAGAATGCCCATCCGTGTGACGGACCTTTACCTCCGTGTGCAAGATCATAATTGAAACCGGGAACAAGTATTTGGAATTCAACATTCATTGCACCTTCTTTATCAACTTTTATGAAGCTGATCGTTCCTTTAAAATTTTCTTTGTAAGAATTTAGCGGAACATCCTTATTTGGAATCGGAACACTGAATCTTGTTGAAGCGACAACATACTCTGTATTTTCAGTTAAGAATGGAGATCCATGGTTGCCGCCGGAGTTTGGTATCTCAATTATCTCTGCAGTTTTAAAAGTTGAGAGATCAACTCTCGCAACACGCGGAGTATTGTTGCCATTGATGAAAATCCACCTTCCATCTGCTATTCCATCTGTTTGAGAAAGTTTCGGATGATGAGCATCATCCCAGGGAACAAATCCGTGTGAAGTCATAAACATTGGTTTTGATTCTTCAGAATAACCCCATGCTTTTTCAGGATCCTGAGAAAAGACAGGAATAACTCTGAACATTCTTCCACTCGGTAAACCATAAACACCAATCTGTCCGCTGAATCCGCCGGAAGTGAAAAGATAAAATTCATCATAGGTTCCAGGTGCAACATAAACTCTCCCGGCTTCATCACCAGCAACAAGGTCTTTTGATTCCTGACAGCCGTAATGTAAAATCACAAAAGCTGCTACTACGGAAATTGCGACTAAAAATGCTTTTAAATATCTGCGGTTCATAAAACTTCCTCCTATTTATTAGTTTGATTTATTTTTATTGACCAGTTCTTCATCAAGAACTCTGAAGTACTCAAGTAAAGTCCGTGCGTCTTTCAGATTAATATTTTGATTTGTCATCTTGGTCATGTATTGTGCAAGCATTTCTTTGCTATGAGGATGCTTCTCAAGATTTTCATCAGGATTTAAAACCGTATTCATAAAAAACTCTGGTGTGACTCTTTGCAAAACATTTCTCTGTGCCGGTCCTGTATATCTCTCATCAAGCTTATGGCATGATGCACATTTTGATTCAAAGATCTTCTCACCTTCTGCTGCCATAGTTTTATCAATCGGACCAAGGTTTAATTTCTTTTTAACTGGGCCAAATCCGTTTTCAAGTTCCCAATCGGAAAGCCCCGAAGTGTTGGTTTTGTTTAAACTCTCTTTTTGGTTTGAAGATGTATTATTTGTATCTCCACCACAAGCAGTAACCAAGGCTAGTGCTGAGATTACAATAAGTGAAATGTAAAAACCGTTTTTTAGCCAGTTTGATTTGTATTTGAACATCGCTAACTCCATAATTTTATAATCGGATTTAATTGTCTGATTAAAAATAGTAAAAGAATAAATACGAGTCAATAGTTGTTTTGATTTTATTATCAGGGATTATATGGCAGAATCCGGGGGTTTTTCTGCTATGATCTCTTGTTTCCTTATTATTCTTTCATTCAATCTCTCATCAAACAGCTTGGCTATTTCCGCACCAAGAATAAAAACAGCAGCTGAATAGTAAATCCAGAAAGCGACAACAATACCAAGAGCATAAACACCGTAAATCCTGCTGAAAGTGGTAAAGTTAGAGAGATAAATTCCAAAAAGTATTTTGGCACCAACCCAAAAAAGTGCAGCCCACAAAGCACCAATTGCAACTGATCGTTTATGAATTTTTATTATCGGCATAAACTTGTACAGCACTGCAAAAATGAAAAACATCACGAATAATGAAAACGATGCAGTGAAAACTCTTTGAAAAATCGCTTGATTAAAAATCTGAAGGTACCGAGTCGATTGTGCAAATGATACAAGAAAATCCAGGATGGGAAGAATTAAAATAAACACGAGGAACACAAGCACAATGATAATGATAACAAGAAAGTCTCTCAGCTTACCGAGAAAAATGTTAATGTCGACATCAGTTCCATAAACTTTATTCAGCACGGTTCGTAAACTGCTTGCAAACCCGCTTGCTGCAAAAAATAATCCTACCACACCAACCCAACCAGCAATGTTACGGTATTCAACTACTTCTTCAACGCGCTGAAAAATAACTTCTTTAACAAAAGCTGAATAAGTTTCGTAAGGGATTAATGTATCAATTAATGTTATTATCTGAACTTCAACTTCTGCTGAGTTAAGAAACTTGCCAAGCAGCCAGAAAATAATTAATGTCATTGGAATGATGCAGACAAAAAGTGAAAATGCTAATCCGCCTGAAAGAAGGAAGAGATGGTTGCGGTCGGTTCTGTAATACAATCCGCCGAAGTAATGTTTTACAAAACCAACAAACCAATGCCAGCCGGGAATTAAATGAAGATAGAAGCGTACTTTCCTGAAGAAAGCATAAAGTGTAGAGTTGTGGATTTTTTCTAAAATTTTATTTTTCACCGGATATTATCCGAGGTATTGTATTGAAATAAAGATCTGCAAGCTCTTTCAAAGTAACATTAATATCTGAATTAATTTTTAAAGATGAACCAACAACAACACCCAACTGCTTAAATGGTTGTTTAACAGATTGCAGTAATTTTTCAAATTCATCTTTTTTATCTTTTGATATTGACACAATAATCCTTGATTGTGTTTCAGAGAAATATGAAAAATCTTTCCTGGATTTGATCTGGATAGTCACTTCAGCGCCAAGCATTTTTTCCTCATTTATAATGCAACATTCAGCCAAGGCACAAACAACTCCTCCTTCAGAAATATCGTGTGCAGAGCTTATTAACTTTTTTCTGATAAGTTCAAGCACCGTATCGTGTAATTTCTTTTCTGTTTGAAGATCCATCTGTGGTGAATTGCCTTCAACTTTTTTATGAATCACTTTCAGAAATTCACTGCCACCAAGTTCTTCTTTGTCTTCACCTAAAATGTAAATCAAATCTTCTTCATTTTTAAAGAATGAAGTGGTAATGTGGGATAAATCTTCAACTAATCCCAGCATTCCGATAGTTGGAGTTGGATAAACTGCCTGACTTGTCCCGACCTTGTCGGGATCAGGTGATTCATTATAAAAACTTACGTTACCTCCGGTAACGGGAGTATCAAAAAACCTGCAGGCTTCTCCCATTCCTTCAATTGATTTGGCGAACTGCCAGTAAATTTCAGGTTTGTA
>DATDOL010000008.1:0-2164 GCA_035293265.1 Ignavibacteriaceae bacterium
TGATCATTTGTGAGCTGCTCAATTTTATCATCATTAATTCTATAAATTCTGCTGTCACCAACATGTGCAATGTATGCGAGATGTTTTTCAATCACCAATGCCGAGCAGGTTGTTCCTTTTCTGTGCGATTGTATTTCATCACGGGAGGATTGATGAATTCTGAAATTTGCAGTTTTAAATGCATACGTAAGGCAATTTGAAATAATCTCGGAGGAGAATGAATAGTATTCCTGGCTGATTATTTCGACGGCTGATTGGCTTGCGTCCTTTCCTCCGACATGCCCACCCATTCCGTCTGCTACAATGAACAATAACCCTTTAGATTGGTTCCTGTCATCTGAATCAACAGGAAATTTTCCAAAACTATCCTGGTTCTCCTTCCGAACCAGTCCGATATCTGAAGCCCCGAAAAATCCGAGGCGGAGTTTATCATCCTGTGGCAAAAAATTAATTCCCTAATTAATTCAAAAAATAATTTATTATTTCAGTTTAGCTGACCAATTGATTCGATGAGCGGGTTATCAAAATTAAATCCAAACATTTTCGGATTTTCACAAATGACGGCCGCCGAAAAAATGTAAAAAACATAATTATAAGTTTCATCAGGTATTTTATCTCTGTGATTGATAAGTAAATTCCAGAAGTTCCTGTCCCTGGGATTTTCCGGCATTTGTCTTATCAGGTTTATGATGTTGCCTTCTCCCCAGTTGTAAGAAGCCATAACCAGCAGCCCTGAAGCTTGTGCATCGGTATTAAAGATATCCCTTATGTACCTGGCTGCAGCATTTGTGGCTTTTGGAAAATCAAATCTTTCATCAATCGGGTCGTATGTGTTTCTATCTGAAAGAGGCCCTACCGTCAAACCGTATCTTTCGGCTGTTGATGGAATAAACTGCCAGATACCTTTTGCATAACCATACCTGGTTATTGGCCCAACAGCATCATACTTAAAGCTACTTTCCTGTAATGCAAGATAATAAAATTGCGGTGGAAGATGCTGTGCTAAAAATTCATGCACAATGATTGGAGCTTTGCCTTCTTCTTTCTCCCTTCTGATTGCCTGTTCAAGCCTTGGTGAAGATTGCCAGGATTTTATGAAATCTTTAACTTCCTTTAAAAAATTAGCCGGTACATTTATTTCACACTCTCCGAAAACACGAGCCATTTTCAGGATAAGCCTGTCCTGATCATTCAAATCATAAACATCAAGCTCACCAACATACTTATCATAAATCTGTTCCATTCGTTTATAATCATTTCTCATCTTTTCAATTGTCTGTTCAACTTCAATATTTCCGGTATTTTGTACAATCGAAGCTAATTTTGATAATTGAAGTTCGATTCCTTTCATCTCATAGAATATTGATTCTGCTAATTCTCTTTGTTCGTTTGCTCTTATCTGCTGATATATTGCGTACCCAACTACTATTATGCAAATAACCGCCACACCTGCAATTATTTTTTTATAATGGTTCGATTGCTTTTTCTTAACTACCTGGAATGCCTGCTGAATCATCCTGGTGTGCTGTCCGGCATTCAAATTTTGAGTATCGTCCTTAAAATATCTTTGAATATAGCTTGTAAGTGTTCCTCCATCTGCCTGCTCAGTAAAACTTTTATCCGATTCGGTGATAAACTCAATTGATATGAGTGGACCATTATTCCCCAATTCGATTTTAACAGGTCCGGTAATTAACCTGTGATCAATTTTTTTTCCTTCTATGAAAGTACCATTGCTACTGAACAAATCAGCGATCCACCACTCACCGTTTTTAAATGATATTTCGACATGATCCCGGCTGACCAATCCGTGATTAATTTGGATAGCGCAATGTTCTTCCCTGCCGATTCGAAAGGTATTGTTGAAATAATATTCCTTCTTTTTTGAATCTCCTTTTTCTACTATCACTTTAAGAAATTTATTATTTGCATTTGGAGATTCAGATAAATCAGTTTTATTCATTATACTGTTTAAAAAATATTTCCGCTTCTGTATACAAAATCTGATCGATATTGTGAATTAATTAAGGCAGTCTTTCCAAAACTTTTAAAGCAATTTTCTTAGCGCTGTCAAACCCGCCTGCATCTGAAGCAGCTTCTATCCCAATTTCGTAATTGCCTTTAAGTATCCAGAGTGTTCGTAATATTTTATCCCAATATGCAT
>DATDOL010000009.1:0-14535 GCA_035293265.1 Ignavibacteriaceae bacterium
GATTACAGCGGTAGTATCGATTATTTTAGTGCAGCATCATTAGCGGGTAAAGCTGGCTACTTTGCATCAAAAGGTGAATATGAAAAAGCCGCAGAACTTTATTTAAAGGCCTCGAAGGTTTCCAAAATTAATGCTGAAAATCCCAATTACATGCTCAATGCCGGTATTTACTTTTTAAATACAGGAGACAAAAAGCAAGCTAAAGTACTATTTACTGCTATTAAAAAAGAATATCCGAACACTTCCATTATCCGTGAAGTAGATAATTATATTACCCTGGCCGATTAATTTGAGTATAGTAATCTAGTAATTAGTAAGTGTAAAGATTTAATTCAATTAAGGGATGAATTGGTTTTCTTGACTTTGAAAAGTCTAATATCTATTTTTTCAATCATTTCAGTGTAAAAATTAAATTAAAATTTATGGCAGATACTTCAGATTTCAGAAACGGATTAATAATAAAATATAAAAGCGATCTCTACAGTATTATAGAGTTTCAGCATGTAAAACCTGGCAAAGGAGGTGCGTTCGTACGATCTACTCTAAAAAATCTGAAAAACGGAAAAGTGTTAGATAATACATTTCGGTCCGGTGAGAAAATTGAAATAGTACGTGTTGAAAGAAAAAAATACCAATATCTTTACCGCGAAAATGATTTTCTTGTTTGTATGGATAATGAAAATTATGAACAACTAAATGTTCCAAAAGAATATTTTGGTGAAGGAGTTAATTTCTTAAAAGAAAGTGAAGAAGTAGAAATTCTTTTTAATGGCAGTGAAATTATATCTGTGGAAATTCCTATCTTCATTGCATTAAAAGTAGTTGAAACCGAACCGGGCTTTAAAGGTGATACAGCCACAGGTGCTGTTAAACCAGCTAAACTTGAAACCGGTGTGATGATCAATGTGCCTTTATTTATTAATGTCGATGATCTGTTGAAGGTTGATACCAGGACAGGTGAATATGCCGAGAGATTAAAAAATTAATTCGAGGGAATGCAAATGGATTTAAACTTAATTAAAAAACTTGTCAGGATAGTTGATACCAGTGGTGTGACCGATCTTGAGATTGAGGAAAACGGTCTTAAAGTTAAAATTGCTAAGAAGATCAGGAATTCGCAAATCATCACTCAACCTCATATCTCTTCCCACGTTGCTATGGTTCCACAGCATTCAGCGACAGAAAAAGGTGAGGAACCCGTCACGCAGGCAGGTGAGTCAGCAGCTGTAATGCACGAAATCAGATCGCCTATTGTAGGGACATTTTATCGAGCTCCTGCACCGGATGCAGATTCTTATGTTCAGGTTGGTGATGTTGTTTCTGTCGGTACAGTGCTTTGCATTGTTGAAGCAATGAAATTAATGAACGAGATTGAATCCGATGTAAGCGGTAAAATAATAAAGATTTTGGTTGAAAGCGGCAAACCGGTTGAATACAATCAAACATTATTCTTAATTCAGCCAAGTTAGAACGGGTAAAAAATCTGAGAAAGATTTGTTCAATAAAATACTGATCGCCAATCGTGGCGAAATTGCTCTTCGCATTATCCGTTCGTGTAAGGAATTGGGAATCAAGACTGTGGCAATCCATTCGGAAGCCGATGCTGATTCATTGCACGTAACATTCGCAGATGAGGCAGTCTGCATCGGTCCTCCTCCAAGCAAAGATAGTTATCTGAAGATTCCTTCAATTATTTCTGCGGCACAAGTTACCGGGGCTGATGCTATTCATCCCGGTTATGGATTTCTTGCAGAGAATGCAAGCTTCTCTGAAATTTGTGCCGAATCAAATATTAAATTTATAGGTCCTTCTCCACAGATGATTCGTGCAATGGGTGATAAGGCATTTGCAAAAGAGACAATGAGGAAAAATGGTGTCCCTGTAATACCCGGTAGTGATGGTTTAATTGCGGACATAAATGAAGGAAAGAAAATTGCTGAGGGAATTGGATACCCTGTAATAATTAAAGCTTCTGCTGGTGGTGGCGGAAAAGGAATGCGGATCGTCTGGAATGATGAAGAATTTCAAAAAGCATTTCAGACTGCACAAACTGAAGCTGAAGCAAGTTTTGGAAATCCCGCTGTTTACCTGGAAAAGTTTATTGAAAATCCCCGGCACGTTGAAATTCAGGTCCTTGGAGATATGTTTGGAAATGTTTATCACTACGGTGAAAGAGATTGCTCTGTTCAAAGAAGACATCAAAAATTAATTGAAGAATCTCCTTCACCTGCTTTAGATGTTCAGTTAAGAACCAAGATGGGTGAAGTAGCAGTGCTCGGTGCCAAATCAGTTAATTATGAAGGTGCAGGCACTATTGAGTTTCTGCTTGATAAGAATAAAAATTTCTACTTCATGGAAATGAATACCCGAATCCAGGTTGAACATCCTGTAACTGAAATGGTTTATGATGTTGATCTTATCAGGCAGCAGATAATAGTTGCTGCAAAACAAAAAGTGGAAACAAAACCTCAAAAACCTAGCGGACATAGTATAGAATTTAGAATAAATGCTGAAGACCCTTCAAAAAATTTCAGACCTTCTCCCGGAAAGATAACTTCACTGCACTTTCCTGGTGGATTTGGAGTTCGGGTTGATTCACACATATACCAGTCTTACTCTATTCCTCCATACTATGATTCCCTGATTGCAAAATTAATTGTCTGGGGTAAAAACCGGGAACATGCCATCAGCAGGGGAATAAGAGCCCTGGAGGAATTTACCGTCGAAGGAATAAAAACAACAATACCTTTTCACCTGGAGGTTCTTCAGGACAGCAGATTTTTAAGTGGTAATTTTGATACAAGCTTCCTTGATAAATTTGAATTCAAGGAATAATCATTAAATTAATATTCAGACAGAGGGAAAAATGAAAATACCTGATAATTTAAAATATACAACAGATCATGAATGGGTGAAAGTTGAAGGTCGTACTGGCATAATAGGAATTACAGATTTTGCACAGGGTGAACTTGGCGATGTAGTGTTTGTAGATTTAGATTCATCCTTAAAAGAAATAAAAAAAGGTCAATCATTCGGAACAATTGAAGCCGTTAAAACAGTAAGCGATATTTACGGACCTTTCAGCGGAAAGATTATCGAGATAAATTCCAAACTTGCAGAATCTCCGGAAGTTATTAATACCGATCCCTATAATGCAGGATGGATGATTAAAGCAGAAATTTCAAACCCTTCAGAACTTAATGAACTTCTTGACAGTAATGCTTACAAAAACATTATTGGTCATTAAAAATTTTTTAATCTGAAAATTTTTCAAGATTTAATACATTTATATACCTGTAATCACGGGTTTTATTTTTAAATCTATTTTTAAATATTTGTTCAATGAACATTGAAACAATTCTAATAATTGATTTCGGTTCTCAATACACACAGCTTATCACCAGAAGAGTAAGAGAAGCAAATGTTTACTCTGAGATTCATCCGCATTCCATTTCAGTTGAAACAATAAAACAGATGCAGCCAAAAGGCATTATACTTTCCGGCGGACCAATGAGTGTTTATGATGAAGATGCACCTGGTCTTTCACCCGGAATACTGGATCTCAAAATTCCGAAGCTTGGTATTTGTTACGGGCTTCAACTAATCTGCAAAGAAACCGGTGGAAAAGTTGAACCAGCCGTTGACAGGGAATATGGCAAATCTGTATTAAGGATAATTGATGATACCGACCTGCTTCGGGGTGTGAAAGAAGTTTCTGTAGTTTGGATGAGTCATGGCGATTATATAACCAGCCTTCCCCCTGGTTTCAAAGTTACCGGCGAATCAGACCATTCGCCGTTCTGTGCAGTCTCCAACAAATCAAAAAATATTTATGGTTTACAATTCCATCCGGAAGTCATGCATACCGAAGAAGGTGCCAAAATTATTAAGAATTATTTATTTGAAATTTGTAAATGTAGTAAGCAATGGAATTCAACGAATTTTATTGAAGAGAAAGTAGATCAATTAAAGAATACTATTGGGAATGCAAAAGCAATCTGCGCCTTGAGTGGTGGTGTTGATTCCACCGTGGCGGCTGTGCTTGTTAAAAAGGCAATTGGTGATAATCTTGTGTCGATCCATATCGATAATGGATTTATGCGCAAAAATGAAAGTGAAAAAATCGGCGATTTATTTAATGAGAAGCTGAATTTAAATCATATTAGCGTTGACGCATCTGAAAAATTTCTGAAAAATTTAAAGGGGGTATCTGATCCGGAAAAGAAACGAAAAATTATTGGAAATACGTTCATCGAAGTCTTTGAAGAGCAGGCAAAAAAAATAAAAGGTGCTGAATATCTTGTTCAGGGAACACTCTATCCTGATGTTATCGAATCTGTTCAGGTAAAGGGTGCTTCCGCAACAATTAAAACTCATCATAATGTCGGTGGTCTTCCGGAAAAAATGAATCTTAAATTGATCGAACCCTTCAGAGAATTATTTAAAGATGAAGTTCGCAATGTCGGCAGGGAATTAAAAGTCCCGGATGAATTTATTAACAGGCATCCTTTCCCTGGTCCGGGACTTGCTGTCCGTGTTTTAGGTGAAGTCTCAAAAGAAAAGCTTGATATTTTACGGGAAGCTGACGATATTTTCATCAAATCAATCAAAGCAGAAGGTTTGTACAACAATATCTGGCAGGCGTTTACCGTTCTGCTTCCGGTAAGTTCAGTAGGAGTGATGGGTGATGCAAGAACCTACGAATACGTACTTGCACTCAGGGCTGTCACATCTGTAGATGGCATGACGGCTGACTGGTATACTTTCGGGCATGATTTTTTATCATCAGTCTCCGGCAAAATAATCAGTAAGGTTAGGGGTATAAACAGGGTAGTTTACGATGTTAGTTCAAAGCCGCCAGCAACAATAGAATGGGAATAATATCAAGTTGATGGATTATCGCATTCCACATAAGATGAAATCAGCAAAAGAATTTGAAGTTCAGGGAAAAGCGCTTCATTCAATTCAAATATATAAATCATTAATCGATGAATACCCGGATTATTATGATGCTTATTTACATCTTGCAGAGCTTTATGAACGACTCGGAAGTATTGATGCAGCTAAATCAGTTTTCGAAATTGTTCTGAATCTTCAGAACAGCGAAAATGATATTAAACTTTACTACGGACAATTTTTGATGAGAACTTCTGAGTGGAATAATGCAATTGATGTTTTCCGAAAAATATCCGCCGATGATGAACCAATCTGTTCTTACTTTGTCGGGTATTTATATTTACTTTTAAAAGATTATGAAGCTACAAAAGTGCATCTGCTTAATTTTATTATATCTGATGAAGGGCAGGAATTAATTTATGAAGCTTATTTCTATCTTGCCAAAGCTGAATTTGAATTGAACCAATATGATAATTCACTCAAATATCTCAAAAAAGCTGAAGTTCTTTTATCTGACTACTGGGAATTATATGTTCAATATGCTAAAACATACTATTCTCTTTCTATGCAAAATCACGCAATAAAATCTATTAAAAAAGCTATTAGTATAAATAGTAAAGAACCGCTTGTTTATTATTGGGCTGGTAAAATATTTTTCAGTAATTCCGAGATGAACAAGGCAATTGAGAATTACACTCATTTTTTAAAACTGAATGAAAAAATCACTTCTGATGAATTAATTAACAGGGCAAATAATTTGACACGACTTGGCAAATTAAAGGAAGCATTAGTAACTTTTCAAAAAGCGGAAATATTAAATTCAAATTTAATAAATGCCAGTGAAGCAATAACAAAATCCAAAATTATTCTCGATAAAAAAATTATCTGATGTTTATTTATAAGTACGTAATTGTTTTAACTTTTATATTATTCCCGGCTTGTATTCTTGCTCAAAACCTAAGTGAGCAGGATATCGATTCCGAGTTTAACACAGCAGTAGATTTTTATTCATCCGGTGATTTAGTACAGTCGTTGACAATCTTCAACAGGATCATTGACGAATTTGGCTATAATAACAAAACTACAGCCGCTGTCATCTTCAAAGCAAAAATATTTTTAGATGAAAAAAAATTCAGCGATGCGAAAAAAGTTTTAACTTCATTCATCGAAAGATATTCTAAAAGTCGTTACATCGATGAAGCAAGAATGATGTTGGTTAAAATTAATTTTGATGAAGCAAACTATTTTGCGGCAGTTAAAGAAATTGGATTCCTCGTAAATAATTCAAATTCTCCGGAAGATATTACTGAAGCAAAAGAGCTGGGTGGACGAATCTCATACAACTATATGAGCCCAATTCAGCTGCAAAGACTGGTTGATTCGTTTTCGGGGGTGAAAACCAAACCCTATTTTATGCTTCTCGTAGGTAAGTCTTATCTCAAATCTAATGATGAATTTAACGGAAAGAAGGTGCTTGAGGATTTAATGAACAGGTTTCCGGATTCAGAAGAGTTCAGTGAGGCTAAAGAAATTTATGATTCGCCTGTGGTGATTTCTAAATCTGATTCACCTGTAATTATCATTGGTGTGATGCTGCCGCTGCAAGCTGATGAATTAGGAAATTATACCTCATCCGCATCTGTTGAAATTTTGGAAGGAATAAAATTCGCAGTTTCGGAATTTAACAGTACTCATGATGAAAAAATCGGAATTGCCATAAGGGATACAAAATCAGATAACGAAACAATCACTGAAATTAAAAATGAATTTGAAGACAATTCTTCCGTCAAAGTTATACTTGGTCCGCTATTCAGTACTGAGGTTCGGGTAACATTGGAAGAATTTGAAGATTCCGGAATTCCTGTTGTGTCACCCACTGCCACTGATGATGACTTAACCGAAGCTAGTGAATATTTTTTTCAGGCAAATCCCTCTTTTTTCCAACGCGGAAAAACTATTGCGCAATACATTTATTTCGTTGAAAATAAAAGAAAAATTTCAATTCTTAACTCAATAGACGGTTACTCGCCATTGCTTGCATCAACATTCGAAGAAGAGTTTAGAAAGTTGGGCGGAGAAATTTTAAAACATGAAACATTTAAAAGTAAAAGTTTTGATTTGGTATCTCCCATTACAAGGATCGCAGGGGATTCACTTATTATTGAAGGAATATATATACCTCTTTCGGATAATCTGGATGCTCCGGGGATTTTATCAGAGCTGGTTAAAAATAATTTAAATGTATCGATATATGGAAACCAGGATTGGTTCAGCGCTAAAGGATTTGAAACTTCGCCTGAATTGAGCAATAAGCTTATTTTTGATTCTGATTACTTTATTGATTTTACCAGCGAAGACTATATAAATTTTAATTCGAGCTTTTCTGATATAACAGGTAAAGATGCAAATAGAAATGTTTTATATGGATATGACACTGCCCGGTATTTACTGACAGTAATGCGAAACATTGTACCGAGCAGATCATCTCTTATAAGTAAAATGAAATCGGGTGTTACAAGCATTGGTCTGCGAAATAATATTTCATTTGATGAATCCAGGGTGAATAAATATTTAAATATAGTAAGGTATAAAGACGGTGTTTTCGAGTTAGTAGAAAAATTTAAATCAGCTAACTAACCAATGAGGTGATGACATATCCAAAGTAAAGGATTTACCATTAGCTGACAGACCCCGTGAAAAACTTTTGTTAAGAGGAGCACACAATTTGTCAGATGCTGAATTGATTGCCATACTTTTAAGAACTGGTAAGAAAGGAAAATCCATCCTTACAATTACACAAGAGTTATTAAAGTCTGAAGGCAATCTTGCAGTGCTTGCTTCAAAATCTCTCACATCACTGATGGATATCGAAGGAGTCGGCAAAGATAAAGCAGCAACACTTCTCGCAGTATTTGAAATTAGCAGAAGGATTCAGCACCAATCAAAATGGTTTTCCGATAAAAAAATTTCTTCACCGGCTGAAGTAGCTGATATGTTTATACCTTTACTTCGGGATGATCAGAAAGAAAAGTTTATTGTTGTTTGCCTGAACTCTGCAAACAAAATAATAAAGTATGAGATCATATCAATCGGAAATCTGAATTCATCGGTGGTTCATCCAAGGGAGATTTTTAAAGTTGCAATTGAGAATGCATCAGCAAGTATAATTCTGATTCATAATCACCCGAGTGGAAATCCGGAACCGAGCAATGAAGATATTTCGATCACCAGAAAAATTGTCGAGGCCGGAAAAATAATGGATATTCCGGTATTCGATCATTTGATAATTGCTGGAGAAAAATTTACAAGTTTTGTGGAAAAAAGATTGATTTAGTTCTAATAATCAAATATTTAATTTGGATTTTTTTTAGTATTTAATTATATAAGGGTACTTTATTCGGATTTCTTTCTTATTTTAGCGTTGTGGTTTAACCTAAATTATTTTTAATCACGAATTCCATTAAGTGTTATTTTGCAATTCCAATCACATTAAAATTCGGAGGTAATATATGAGTACACTAAAATCATTTAGAGCCCCGGTCATTGCAGTTATGCTGTTTATCAGTGCTGCATTTTTAACCGGTTGCGGAGGTGTAAGCGATGCTCAGCTGGCTGAGTTAGATGCTCTGAGACAAGAGGTAAGTTCTCTTGAATCAGAAGCTAACCGGCTCAAAGATGAGCGTGCAAATCTTGAATCCCAAATTCAGGATAGAAACAGAAAGCTTGCCGAGTGTGCAAAGCAGAAGGAAGAAACAAAGGCTAATTTATTAAAATTGCCTAAGTAATAAATGAATTTAATCAATCTTAAAGAATTTGGAGGTAATTATATGAAATTAGCAAAGTTCTTGTTAAGTATTTTTTCCGTTGTTATTCTTCTTTCGCTTGCCACATTTGCACAGGAAGAAGTGGAAATGACAACCGAAGAATGGGAAGCAGAAATGTCCCGTCTTCAAGGCAAACAGTCAACATTGACTTCTGAAGTAGCCACTCTAAACCAGGACATCGAAAATTTAAGATCAACTCTCTCTGGTCTTCAGGATCCGGAAGATTGTATTGATGAATTATATGCTTTAGTTGGTGCTACAAGGCAGGATGTTGATAACTTTAGAAATGCCGTCAACGAATTAGATGGCAAAATCAGAAGAAAAGAAGGTCCGAAAGCCGACAGGCAAGCAGATCTTGATGCACTAAAAAGAAATAAAATAAGTGCACTGCCTGAATTCTTCGATAAAGTTCACAACAGAATGCAAAAAGCGCTTGATGAGTGGATCGATCAGCCTGCAGTCATTTCTTATAAGGTAGTTAAAGGCGATCACCTGTGGGGTATTGCAGGTAAGCAAGCTCACTATGGAAACTCATTTGCATGGCCGATCATTTACAAAGCAAACCGTGATCAAATTAAAAATCCGGATTTGATTTATCCTGATCAGGTATTCAAAGTTCCACCACTAACTGAAGAAGAAAAAGCTAAATACGAAAAACTAAGAGCAAATTACAAGCCAGCACCAGTTCAATAAAAGTGCCGTTCGTGATAAATAGTGTTCATTTTTTAAAACCCTTATCAGGTTATGATGAGGGTTTTTTTAATTAATTTAAATCTATGACTGCAGTCGAAAAGAAAATAATTATTGATAACGTTGATATGCTTGGTTTACTGGGTATGAACGACTCAAACTTGAAAATTGTTGAGGACAAGTTCAATACTTCAATAACTGTCAGAGGCGATAATGTTATGCTGAGAGGCGTTGCCGAGGAAGTCGGAGTAATTGAGAAAATACTGAAGGAAATGATTTATGTTTTGAATACAAGCGGACGGTTAAGTGTTAACGATGTTGAAACTATAATAAACTTAACAGCTGAAGGGAAAGAGATAGTTGATGAAGAGGATTTCAATTCTATCATTTTGTACACAAAAAAAGACGTAATTAAAGCAAGAACTCCGGGACAAGTAAATTATCTTTCACAGGCAAGAAAAAATGATATTTGTTTTGCGATTGGTCCAGCCGGTACAGGAAAAACTTACCTTGCAGTTGCAATTGCTGTAGCCGGTTTGAAAAAAGGGATAGTTCAGAAACTCATTTTAGCCCGTCCTGCAGTTGAAGCCGGTGAGAGTCTTGGATTTTTACCAGGTGACTTCAGAGAAAAAATTGATCCATACCTGAGACCATTATATGATGCTTTAGATGATATGATGCCTTCGGAAAAATTAAAGAATTATATCGAAAAACGAATGATAGAAATTGTTCCACTAGCATATATGCGCGGCAGAACACTGAATAATGCGTACGTGATTCTTGATGAAGCACAAAATGCAACGGATATTCAAATGAAAATGTTTCTCACCCGGCTTGGTGCCAACTCAAAAGCAATTATCACTGGTGATATAACACAAATTGATTTGCCATCGAGGCAACTGAGCGGACTTATACAGGCAAAGGGAATTTTATCCAGCGTTCAGGGGGTTGCATTTGTTTATTTTGATAAATCCGATGTTGTAAGACATAAGCTCGTCAAAGATATAATCGATGCATATGAAAAGTTCAATAACAAGCCAGGTTAATCGTTTAACAAACTTTTACTTTCTTCCCAGAATTTATCCATTTCTTCGAGATTAGATTCACTTAATTTTCTTCCCGATTTTGATATCATCTTTTCAACGTAGCTAAATCTTTTAATGAATTTTTTATTTGTTCTTCGTAAGGCATTCTCAGGATTTATTTCTAAAAACCTTGCGTAGTTCACCATAGCAAAAAGCACATCGCCAACTTCATCCTCTAATTGACTATAGAAATCTTCTCCTTCATTTTGACTTTGTTTTTTATCTTCAATCTGATGCATTTCATCTATTTCCTCAATAACTTTTTTCCAGACGTCTTCTTTCTTTTCCCAATCGAAACCTACCTTTGCAGCTTTTTCCTGCAAACGATGTGCGCGCTGTAAAGCCGGAAGTATTTCAGGAACTCCATCAAGTATTGATTCCCGTCCTTCCGATAATTTAATTTCTTCCCAGTTTTTCTTTACTTCATCTGCACCAGAAACTTTTGTGTTTCCAAAAACGTGTGGATGCCTGCGTATTAATTTTTCTTTTATTGATGTGATGACGTCATCGGTATTAAAATTTTGTGTTTCCCCGGCAATCACTGTATGAAATACGACGTGAAGCAACAAATCACCCAATTCTTTTTTCAAATCTTCATAATTTTTTTTATCAATTGCCTCAACCACTTCATAAGCTTCTTCAATCGTTGCTGCTTTAATAGAATCGTTAGTCTGTTCTCTATCCCAGGGGCACTCCTGTCTTAATTTTTTTACTATCTCGACGAATTCACTAAATTTGTTATCATTCATTAATACTTCCTGAAAATTAATATTAACTTAAAATACTGAATTAGATCACAAGCAAATTTAGTTAAAACAATAATCAGATAAATTACATTAAAAGGTTTCTTATGGTTGAAGAAAAATTAAAAGAACTCGGATTAGTAATTCCACAAACCCCTGCACCATTAGCTGCATACATACCTGCTGTTCAAACAGGGAAATTTGTTTTCACTTCGGGTCAAGTGCCCATTTTGGATGGCAAAATAAAATTTGCCGGTAAAGTAGGAAAAGATTTGAATGAACAAGAAGGTCAACAGGCAGCGGAGTTATGTGCACTTAATTGTTTGAGCGCAATTAAAAGTGCTGCAGGTGATTTAGACAATATTGAAAGGATAATTAAACTAGTGGTTTTTGTAAACAGTGATGAAAATTTTACGGCACAGCCGAAAGTTGCTAACGGCGCTTCCGAGTTGATGATAGAAATTTTTGGAGAAAAAGGAAAGCATGCAAGAAGTGCTGTTGGTGTTAATCAGCTTCCGATGAATGCGGCAGTCGAAATTGAGATGATTGTTCTGTTAAAATAATTTTATAAATCTATTCGTAATTCATATTTAACCAGTTGTTTATAATTTTTTCTCCTTCTTTAGTCAGTATAGATTCAGGATGGAATTGAACGCCTTCAATCTTATATTTTTTATGTCTGATTGCCATAATTGTTTCGTCAGTCAGATTTGCCGATACTTCGAGCTCTTCCGGAATGGAACCGGGAACTATTGATAGAGAATGGTACCTCATCGCTTCAAAGTGCTGCGGAATATTTTGAAAGATAGTTTTGCCGTCATGATTTACTTTGGATGTTTTTCCATGAACCAATTCTTTCGAGCTTGTTACTTTTGATCCAAAAGCAACTCCGATTGCCTGTAGGCCAAGGCATACACCAAGTATGGGGATTTTCTTGCCAAAAGTTTTAATTATTTTACATGAAATTCCTGCATCCTCAGGTCGTCCGGGTCCAGGTGAAATCAGAATTTTAGCAGGAGTTAAAGCCCTGATTTGAGCGATACTTATTTCATCATTTCGTTTTATAACTAATTCGTTTTTCCTGCTGTCTAAGAGCTGAACAAGATTATAAGTAAACGAATCGTAGTTATCAATTACAAGGATTTTCATATTAGAATTGTTGAAATTCTGTTGTTTGTTTTTCTTCGCAGTGAAATTAAGCAATTCTTAAGAATTGCAAATGGATAATTCCGAGTAAGTTCCAATAACAATTTATGTTGATTTTGAGTGATGTTTTATCTATAATATCACAAAACTAATTATAAAAATTATGAAGAAGATTTTAATTCTGGTAATACTGTTATTTGTTACAGTTTATGCTCAATATAAAGATACTGGTATTCAAGCAACCAGTGTTAAGGATGGAATTCTAACTCCATCATCTGGAAATTTATTTAGTTTTTTAAACTCTGATGATTTTATTATGCGTCATTCGTTTAGTATGAATTATTCTTCGTTTGCCGGAGAAGGTTTAGCAGTGGGTATGTACACGAACAGTATGTATTACCGGTTGATGGATAATCTTAATGTGCAGGTTGATGTGAGTGTAACGCATTCACCTTACAGCACGTTAGGTGAGGAATATCAAAAGAGTTTATCCGGGATATACCTGAGCAATGCGTCCGTGAATTATCGACCGTTTAAAGATTTTTCGGTGCATCTCCAGTATAGAAATATGCCTTATGGATATGGTTATTATCATCCGTTTTACGGATACTACAATCCATTATTTATAAATCCATATTCAGAACAGGATAATACTTTAGCCCCAGTCACAGCAGAATGATTATGTTTCACAAAAAAAAATTACAAAGGCAGAAACGTCAATAAGTTTGTGAAACAGAAAAACCAATCTCAAAAATCTTCCGGAACTTTTAATACAAATTCAGTCACAGCAGGTATTTTTTTAAATATTGTTTTGATACTGCTCTCTGCGATAATTGTCTTTTTAACTTATTCACTCATCCTGAATATCCAGACTGTCGCTGAACAGAATGATCCTGACTCCGGAACGCTTCAACCTTCAAAAATAATTCAGCTCGAAGTTTTAAATGGATGTGGTAAGGAGGGGATAGCTGATAAACTTACCAGTTATTTAAGGGAAAATGATTTTGATGTGGTTCGCACAGGAAATTACAGATCATTTGATGTTGATTATTCACTGATTATCGATAGACTGGGGAACATGGCTAATGCAAAAAAAGTTGCTAAGGCATTAGGCGTAAGCGAAGATCATATAATTCAACAATTGAATGAAGAATATTTTCTGGATGTCACGTTTATCATCGGGAAAGATTATAACAATCTCAATCAAAAATAAGAAGGGTTATTAATTGAATTCCAAAAGTTTTGCTAAAAAAATAAGTGAGTTGATATTTACCAAGAAGGGTTATGATGTTGTGATTATGGATTTAAGAAATATCGCTTCCTTTACTGATTATCTTGTAATTTGTTCTGCCGATTCGGATGTGCAGGTGAAAGCAATTGCAGACGAGGTTGATAAATCTTTAAGCAAGAATGGTATTAAATGCTGGAATAAAGAAGGGTACAAAGCACTTCAATGGATATTATTGGATTACATCGATGTGGTCGTCCATGTTTTTAAGAAAAGCACACGTGAATATTACAATCTTGAAAAACTTTGGGGAGATGCACCTACCGAAAAAGTGAAAGATATTGTTACAAAGCAAACAGGCTGAGTTTGTTGTTCCGTTGTAACCTAATTTTTTAATTTCTTAATACGTGTTTACAAAATTTATATATTTGTAATAACTATTGAATAATTTTAAAGGATGAATTGAAAGAATATCTTTCCTTAATATTTTCTGCAGCTTCAGAAAAATTAGATTACCTGAATGATGTTCCCTTAATCTTCGAAATTCCAAAACAGGATTCGCATGGAGATTTGTCATGTAGTGCTGCAATGCTGCTTTCCAAAAAACTTAAAAAAAATCCACGCATCATTGCAGAAGAAATAATTCAAAGCTTAAATTTCAATCCGGATATTATTTCTAAAACTGAAATTGCCGGACCCGGATTCATAAACTTCTTCTTCACTCCGTCGTTCATCGCTTCAATAATAAAACAAATTCTGCTGGATAAAGAAATTTATGGCAAATCTGATAAATACAAAAAATTAAAAGCCAATGTTGAATTTGTTTCGGCAAATCCAACCGGACCATTGACGGTAGGACATGGCAGAGGCGCAGTTACCGGTGATACAATTGCCAACTTGCTTGAATGGATCGGATATGAAGT
>DATDOL010000010.1:0-7062 GCA_035293265.1 Ignavibacteriaceae bacterium
AGATTTAACAAAAAAAGATTGAATTTTATGAAAACTAATCCACTGGCAACAATAAAAAAGAGACAAACACTATTTAGATCACTGACTGGAATTACCCAAGAGAAATTTGATGAATTATTAAAAAAAACAACGCCATTATATGAACAAGAAGAGACAAAAAGATTACACAGAGAAAAAAGAGAAAGAAAACAAGGTGGCGGCAGGCAGAAGCAATTAGATTTAGCAAACCAGTTGCTAATGCTTTTAATGTATTATCGTTTATATGTTTCCCAAGAATTTTTAGGTTTAATATTTAGTCTTCATAATTGTAATGTGTCCCGTCAAATCAATTACCTTGAGCCACTATTAGCAAGGGTATTTAAGATACCTACACGAAAAATAAAACTCGATGAAGAAAATCTAACGGAAGAAGAATTATTGGAAATCTTTATAATAGATGCCACAGAACAACAAATCCGACGGCCAAAGAAACAGCAGAAGAAATTCTACTCTGGAAAGAAGAAAAAGCATACTATCAAAAATCAACTAACGGTAACCCCTAACGGAAGAATATTAACTGTAAGTTGTTCAGTTCCGGGAAGTAAGCATGATAAAAAGCTATATGATGAATCTCATTTAACATATGGAATAAATACAAAACCAATTTCAGACTTGGGTTACTTTGGAGTTGAAGGGATAACTATGCCAAATAAAAAACCCAAAGGAAAAGAATTAACGTTAGAACAGAAACAATTTAACAGAGAGTTATCTAAACAACGAATAAAAATTGAACATACAATCGGAAGAATGAAAGTATTTCAAATTCTTTCTCAAAGGTATCGTAATGATTTAACTAACCATTCACTAATCTTTAAGAACATCGCCGGTTTGCATAATTTAATGTATGCCTAATATTTAAAATAGTCAAAGAACTATAACGCTTTGTTTTATATAGACTTATTTTGCAGGAACTTTAATATATTTTTACTGTAATTTATCTTCCTTTGCGGGGAGACAGGGAAGAAATGTGGTTGTTAAAATAATATGAGATTTCGCCCAAATCGCATTTTTTACTGAGGGTATCCTAAAACTCTCCACATTTTAATTCTTCCATAGTGATTTTATAAACTTTATCATATTTGTAGGTGAGTCAAATTTGTAATTAATTTCATCAAACCGATACCTGTCCTGCTGACTTTCAGAGTCTGGATAACATTTTTCTGTCAAGAAATAATTTTTACTAGGTAAAGATAAATTAGACTCATTAATAAATGTTTTTGCAATCACTTTGACTCTCATTATTCTAATCCATGATGTGTATCTAAAAAGGTTTATTCTGTTATTTTAGTTTGTAAAAATAAACCAAATTCAAAACTTTTCTATAATGATATTACCTTTTTAGAGAAGACTCGTCAATCAAATGAATATTTTCTCTTGGGCAAATCATCCCCTAAGGTTTAAACTTGATTTTATCTTTTTACTTGACAAAAGGAAAATAATTTTTTATTATGTGCAAAGGATTGCATAAATTATTAAATTATCAATTAAAATAACACTAATAACATATACAATCGTTTGCATGATTTTGAACGCCAAATTGTAAAAGAATCTTTCATACTACTTAATTGACTAAATACTATGTCATCTACTTTAAAAGATATTGCAGAAAAAACAGGTGTTTCCATATCGACTGTTTCTAGGGTGCTTCATGACAATTCCCAAAAATACAAGATAAGTGAAGAGACTAAAACAAAGGTAAAGCAAATGGCAAAAGATTTAGGGTATAGAGTTAATGCACTTGCGCGTGGGCTACGTCAGCAAAAGACCTGCGAAGTGGGAATAATTGTTCCTGATATTTCTAATCCGTTCTTTTCGGAAGTCATTAAAAGTCTTGCTGGTGAACTGCGCAAAAAGGGATATAATTTTATTGTGTACGACTCCGATGAAGATATTACTATAGAGCGATCAGCAATCAAAAGTCTTTTGGAAAAACGTGTTGATGGATTGGTCATTGCTTCTGTTGGTCAAGATTTTTCACATATTCAAAAAATTCGTGATGCAGAAATTCCTGTTGTGATGATTGATCGTTGTTTCGATGAGTTGGATGTTGATTCCGTTAGCGTTGATAATGTGAAAGGTTCATTGCTTGCCGTGAATCATCTTATCGAAGCAGGACATACCCGTATTGCTTTTATTCAAGGTTTACCGGGAACATATGCAAATGAAACACGCTTGCAAGGATACAAAAGTGCTCTTCGTGATGCAGGAATTTCAATTGACGAACATTTAATTGTAGGTGACGACTTTCGATCGCTCAACGGTTATCTGGAAACAAAATTGTTACTCAAACTTTCAAATCCGCCGACGGCAATTTTTACTGCCGGAGATTTGATTGCACTTGGTGCGCTTGAAGCATGCAGAGAACATAATATTGCCATTCCCGACAATCTATCTCTTGTTACTTTTGATGATCCAGTCTTTGCCTCTTACCTATCTCCATCTCTTTCTGCGGTAGAGCAGCCAGTTACAAAAATAGCTGAAATGGCTGTCGCAATGTTGTATCGTCGTATAAAAAATCCTAATGACGGCAGGCGAAAAGTATTGTTGGAACCTAAATTGAACGTTCGAGGTTCAGTTGCACGTATTTTCAAAATTGACTAATATCATAAATTTTGGCAGTATTGAAACAAAAACATAACAATTTAATCAACAGGTTCAAGCATGAACTCGATATTAAATAGATCAGTTAAATTTTTTTTCACAGGTTTCATTATTACTATTCTTTTTTCCGTTATTTGCTTAGCAGGAAATACCGGAAAGATATCAGGGCGGGTAACAGATAAAACAAATGGCGAACCCCTCATAGGTGCTAACGTATTCATTCAATCTTTAAAAATTGGCGCTTCAACAGATGTGAATGGTGACTATTTTATTCTCAATGTACCCCCTGGAATCTACACGCTAACTGTATCGATGATCGGATATGAAAAAGTAAACAGGACAAATGTTATCATTATTATTGATAGAACAACCAATCAAAATTTTACTCTTCAGACAGTATCTATAGAAGTAGAAAATGTCGTTGTTACGGCGGAGCGCCCAGTAGTTGATAAAGATCTTACAGCCAGTGAACAAATAGTGACAAGTGAAATGTTAGAAACATCAGGTTTGCGATCTGTGCAAGATGTTCTAGTAACTTTACCTGGGTTTTTTAGTGATAATTCATCTTTAGCTTGGCAGCGGGGAAGAACTAAAAGTTATATTCGAGGAAGTTCAAATGTTCAGGCTGTTTATATGATTGACAATTTATCAGTCAACAGCGGGTTAGTTTCGGACAATTATTCTGGATTCAACACTTCTACAATTGAACAGATATCAGTACTAACTGGTGGATACAATGCTGAATACGGCGAAGGGCGTTCAGCAGTTATTAATATTGTATCTAAAGAAGCGCCAGAAGGAATACATGGTACATTAATCGGAAGAATGCGTCCTGCAGGTGTTTATCACTTTGGCAGGAATATGTACAGTCCAGAAAATAATGATTACCTCAGTACAGGAATAGATTATTGGACTCGTCTATCTCAGGATGTCAACAGTCAATTCTATCAGAAAAGCACCGATTCATTATTGCAAGCTTGGCGTGAACAGACTACACCAAATGATACACTTGCTGATTATGCAGATCGTCCAGAATTTGAATATGAAGGAACTCTTTATGGAAGTCTAAGTGAAAAATTTAGCTTCCTTGTATCCGGTCGATATAAAAGGGGAGTCGGAATATTTCCTCAGGCAATTCCTTATAATCCCGAATCCAATATTCAAGGGTACATCAATTATAAATTCTCGCCAGAATTGAAAATTCGAATTGGCGGGTTTGTCGGCGGATATGAAAGTGCAGATTACACAGCCTCCAATTTGAATACTTCAGAAATGGGGCAGGAAGCTGGTTGGCTGGCGCCGATGAGAATAGATGAGCAGTATGCGCGGGCAAAATTTAATCTTTTTGGTGCACCTTACAGGCAATGGCCGGAAAAGAGACTGTGGTCACAATTGTACGGAAAAGTGACTCATGTATTGAACGATCAATCTTTTTATGAAGTGACATTAAGCTATTTGAAAGACAATTTAGATCGTTCGGATCGAGATAATCGTATTCCTGATACACTCTGGCTGCCAGATGTTGTTTCAATGCATCCCAGGTATACTTTACAAGCATATTACCACACTTGGACAAAAAATAATTCTGAATCATACCAGATTAAAAGTGATTATACCAATCAAGTAACAAAAACGCATAATATTAAAGCTGGATTTGCGTTTAAAACTTTTGATTTTTATTACGAGAATTTCTCAGCAGGATCAAGTGGCAACAGAAATAACTCCATGAATATTTTCAGTGGGAATCCATATGAGGGTAGTTTATATGTTCAGGATAAAATAGAGTTCCCTGGTCTTATAGTTAATATTGGAGTACGGGGTGATTTCTTCAATCAAAATAGGGATGCACCTAAAAACATGTATGATCCATTAGCATTCCAAGTTGGAACACCAGGACATGATCTTGGGGCACCGCTTGGAATTCCTGGAACACCAGAACGAGAAACAACAGAACTACAAATTGTGATTGCCCCTCGACTTGGCATTTCACATCCAATCAGTGATAGAGCCGTTCTACATTTTGTCTATGGACATTTCTATCAGAGGCCCTCGTGGACGAAAATGTTTGGTTTTCCATTTGTTAACTATACCACGGTTTGGGATAGCATACTTAATCCATATGCAAAACAAACCACATATATGGACGAATGGCAGGGCTACTATGGTAATCCCAAACTTGGATATGAGAGAACAATTCAATATGAACTTGGAGTTGACTATAACGTAGCTGATCTGATTAAATTTGATGTCACCGGTTATTATAAAGATGCATCCGGTGAAGCGGATGTAATCACAGGTGTGTACGCTGCAACCTACAGTACAACCAAAGCTCTGATGGTTAGCAATTCCGGCTATTCGGATGTTCGTGGAATTGAAACCAAAATTGATTCTCGATTTAATGGAATGTTCAATTTTGGATTGAGTCACGAGATTTACTGGTCATTTACTGGCGAAGTGGGATACAGCAGATTATATGAACCAGGATCGCCAAGTATTAATGTACCCAAAGGATTGCGTCAAGGAAAAGGTGCGTGGGCAGATTATCAGCGCATTAAAGGTTGGGTAAGCTTTACTCTAGGCAAAGATGAAGGACCAGAAATAGCTGGAATTAAACCCCTAAGCGATCTAAATGTGTTTATGAATTTTTGGTGGAGAAACGGAGATCCTTACACTTATCACGGGCCGGGGGATTTTTCCACAGAACCTAATAATAAACGTTGGTTCAATTATTACCAAATTGATCTTAATGTTTCTAAAGGTTTTAATTTCATGGGCACGCAGCTTGAATTAAGTGTTGACGTTAAAAATTTATTCAACTTCAAATTTTTGCGATTGCTTTACGATGATGATCTTGTTCGGTATTTAGAGAACCCCAATCTACCGGAGAGTGAACGGCTTCCAAAAACATATGATTTTTCCGAGCCAAACATTTGGGAATGGTACTCATATGAAGTCCCACCAAGAAGAGTCTATTTGCAACTCGCAGTGAAATTTTAATGAGGTACTGACTGTGAAAATAAAGAAATATTTTTTTGTAATAATAATTACTCTCTTAGTTTCAATTCCAATTCAAGCGCAAGTCACTTGGGGTAAGCAAACTTTAAAGAGAGGAAAACTTTGGACTACTGTTTGGAATTCACTTCAATATGGAGACCCCACAGAAACTCAACACGGATTCCATACACTCGATTATCCGGGCTATTCCAAATCAACCAATGTTAACGATGCACTGAATTATGCTGAAGCAGTGGGTTATGCGATTTATGGAGTTAGGGATAATATTGCTTCATCTTACACTATAAATTCGCGCTTCTTTCCATCAGGGCAAGATATCTTTCCTATTGAAGAAACTATTCTGACCAAGAATTATAATCTCAAAGATATCGGAGTTACTGGAGAAGAGATCGTCACCAGTGGACATCATGTAAACGGCTTGAATGTAGATATAGCTAGACGCAGTATGGTGTGGAGTTATCCCGGGTTAAGCGATTTTATTATTCATGAAGTGACTATTACAAATAATGAATTATCATCAGTTGATTCCATGTATTTCGGAATGCGCTATGGTATTCGTATCACACAACGATCTGGCAGCAGAGGGGATGAGAAATACGATTGGGATCCTACCGAAAAAATCTTCTACTTTTATGATCATAGAAGATTTCGATTTCAAGATGAGGTGCCGGTTGAATATAATTTTGGGGTTGGACCTTTGCGGGGAGACATAGGAGATGCGCGTGACATCTACCAACAAGGAACTCGAGAACACGAACTTGATGCCCCCGGATATTTTACAGTTGTTGTTTTGGATTCTGCCGGTGCTAATATTTATCAAAATATTCTGGAACATACGGGTCAGGGTTTAACTGAAGGAGCAGGCACTGTTGATCAAATGTTCATTCAGGGATCTTCTTCTAATGCCCGCGTAAAAGAGGTGATGACACATCATCAGCCTCGAATGTCTTGGGATCAAGCACGTGCTTTGGGTGATGAAGGTGGAAATAAATTTGAAAGACGACCAGAATTTTTAGTTAGCGTTGGTCCGCTCACTTTAACTCCCTTTGCATCAGTAAAAATTGTTTTTGCAGAAGTGATTGGAGAAATGGATCGTACAAAAATTGTTGAGGGAGGAGTTGCAAATATTGATCTAATGGAAACTGCGTCTCGCGATTCTATGCTTGCTCATGTAAGGGCTGCCAGAAAATTATATGCAAATAATTACATGCCTGATTTTTTCCCGCCTCCAACACCCACAGATGGAGAGAATAGCCTGAAGATAAAAACTGAACCCGGGCAGATTATCATTGATTGGCCGACCATATCGGCAAATTATAAGGATCCTAAATTAGGAATAAATGACTTTGCCGGTTTTAGAGTTTATCGTTCTAACTATTTTACAATTGGACCTTGGTCATTAGTATT
>DATDOL010000011.1:0-7527 GCA_035293265.1 Ignavibacteriaceae bacterium
TCTTCTTTCAAAACCTGGAGTGCTGCAATCGCAACTTTTCCTGCCAACGGGTTTCCTCCAAAAGTTGAGCCGTGCTGCCCTGGTTTAATGGAAAGCATAATGTCATCGTTTGCAAGCACAGCAGAGATCGGCATAACTCCGCCTGATAAAGCTTTTCCAAGAATTAAAACATCAGGTTTAACATTTTCATGATCTGAAGCTAACATTTTACCAGTTCTGCATAAGCCGGTCTGAACTTCATCGGCAATCAATAGTACATTTCTGGATTTGCAAAGTTCGTATGCTTTTTTTAGATACCCTTTGGCAGGAACAACAACTCCGGCTTCTCCCTGTATCGGTTCAACAAGAAATGCAGCAGCATTGGGATCTTCTAAAGCTTTATCCAATGCGGAAATATTATTGAAAGGAATTAGTTCAATACCGGTCAGGTAAGGACCGTAACCATCACGGCAATCAGGATCATTCGAAGCAGAAACAGCCATCATTGTTCGTCCATGAAAATTTCCTTCACAGAAAATTATTTTAGCTTTATCCTCAGGAATTCCTTTAACAGAGTATGCCCATTTTCGCGCAAGCTTAAATGCGGTTTCATCACCTTCAACTCCGGTATTCATCGGAAGCACCTTATCGTAACCGAAATATTCGGTGATGTATTTTTCATATTCGCCAAGCACGCTGTTATAAAATGCACGCGAAGTTAATGTAAGTTTTTGTGCTTGATCTGTAAGTGCTTTTATTATTTTCGGATGGCAATGTCCCTGGTTGACTGCTGAATATGCTGAAAGGAAATCGAGATATTTTTTTCCTTCAATATCCCAGACCCAAACACCTTTGCCTTTATCTATTACTACGTCAATCGGATGATAATTATGCGCCCCGTATTTTTCTTCTAATTTAATAAAATCCTGTGATGTCATCCTTTAATTCCAGTCTTATTATTGATTAAATTTTTGTACTATAAAGTTAAGCCCAATGTGGATTAGATTCAACGTTATTGGAGGGAACATTTCATGATATGATAGTGATTTATTTAGTAATTTTAGATGGATTTATTTTTTGAGATATTTAGTCCTACAGGAATGAATACAATTGAATTAGAAACACATTCAATATCGATAAAAACGCAGGGTAATTGCGATATTATTGATATTACAAGTAAGGCAAAGGAATTGATTAGTAAGCATGGATTCACGGAAGGAAACATTATTCTTTTTGCAGGCGGTTCCACTGCAGGAATTACAACAATTGAATATGAACCCGGTTTGTTAAAAGATTATCCGAAATTTTTTGATCGCATCGCACCCATGAATGTTAATTATGAACACGATAATACCTGGCATGATGGAAACGGTCATTCACATATAAGAGCATCGATTCAAGGTGCTTCGTTAACAGTTCCTTTTTCCAACGGAAGTCTGTTGCTAGGAGCCTGGCAGCAGATCATCTTCATTGATTTTGATAATCGTCCAAGAAGAAGAGAAATAACTATTCAGATAACAGGGAAAAAGAAATAATTAATTTTAAACTTTTGATGAATACAAAATTTATGAAAAAAATATTATTACTGATTTTTTGTTTCATAGCATTCAAACCTGCACTTTCACAGGTTGTAACAACTGAGCCGGAATTTCCTATGGAGACCGACAGTATTGTTGTTTTCTTCGATGCAACTCAACCCGGCGCTGAAGAGCTTTTGAATTATGCAGGAACGGTTTATGCTCACACCGGTGTTAATACAAATTTTGGAAATTGGCAGTATGTAATTGGCGATTGGGGGAATAACCAAAACCAGCCGGCATTGACGCGACTGAATACTAATTTGTACAAACTAACAATCGGATTTCCAAGACAATTTTATTCTGTGATAAATCCTGCAGAAACCATATTGGAATTGGCAATGGTTTTCAGAAGTGCCGATGCTGCAAAACAAACACGACCGGATATTTTTGTTTCGATCTATGAACCTGGATTGAATATTGTATTCAGAAATCCTATTGTCACAGATAATTTTGGAGACCCATTGAGATCACCGGCATTCGTTAAACAAGGAAGTTCTGTGAATGTTGATGTTAAAGTTGTTCAGATCGGAACTCTGATATCATCATTAACTTTACTTGTTGATGGAAACCAGGTTGCACAAACTACGGCAGATTCAATTCTTTATGCATTTAATTATTCAGATTATACTCCAGGACCTCATCAGGTAGCTGCGATTGGAATTGATACTTCAGGCACAGCAGATACTTCGATGATAGTAATGTTTGTAAATCCACAGATGATTAATCAATCTCCACCATCAGGAACTGAACAGGGAATAAATTATAACAGTGCTGTAAGCGTTACATTGATGCTGTTCGCACCAGAAAAAGAGTTTGTTTACCTGATTGGTGACTTCAGCGACTGGAAAGTTGAAACACAATATTTTCTTAACAGACATACAGCCGGGCCTAACGATGTTTTATGGTGGATAACTCTTAACAATGTTAGTCCCGGAACAGAGTATGCATTCCAGTATTTAGTAGATGGTGAAATCAGAATCGGTGATCCGTATACAAAGAAAGTTCTCGATCCATGGAATGATCAGTTTATCTCGAACCAGACTTATCCAAATCTCAAACCATATCCGCAAGGTAAAACAGCTGAGCCGGTTTCAATTTTTCAAACAGGACAAACTGACTACCAATGGCAATATCCTAACTTTCCAAAGCCGGCTAAACAAAAGCTTGTCATTTATGAATTACTTCTTCGGGATTTTTTAACAGAACACGATTACAAAACCTTGAAGGATACACTAAATTATCTGAAACAACTTGGAGTAAATGCAATCGAGCTTATGCCAGTGATGGAATTTGAAGGAAATATCAGCTGGGGATATAATCCTTCATTCCATTATGCATTAGATAAATATTACGGACCTGCAAATAATTTTAAAGAATTTATTGATGAAGCACACGGAATGGGTATTGCTGTGATAATGGATATGGTTCTCAATCATGCATTTGGACAATCACCAATGGTTCGGTTATACTGGGATGAAGACAACAATCGTCCTGCAGTAAATAATCCCTGGTTCAATACGGTGCCAAGACATCCGTTTAATGTTGGATATGATTTCAATCACGAGAGCGCAGCAACAAAATATTATGTTGATCGTGTGAACAAACAATGGCTGATTGAATTTAATATTGATGGTTTCCGTTTCGATCTCTCAAAAGGATTTACACAGTTCAACAGCGGTAACGATGTCAATCTTTGGAGCCAATATGATCAATCGCGGATTAATTTATTAAAAAGAATGACAGATACTATCTGGACAACCGTTCCAGATGCTTATGTTATTCTTGAACATTTTGCAGTTAATACAGAAGAAACGGTTCTCTCAGATTATGGAATGCTGCTTTGGGGAAATATGAATCATGAATATAATGAAGCGACAATGGGTTATTCTTCAAATTTATCAGGAGCAACTCATCTTTCAAGAGGATGGGACGATAAGCATCTTATTTCATATATGGAAAGTCATGATGAAGAAAGACTGATGTATAAAAATCTGGAATTCGGAAATTCGAGCGGAACGTACGACATCAAAGACTTTCCGATTGCAATTCAGAGAATGAAACTCGCTGGTGCTTTTTACTTTACGATACCCGGTCCCAAAATGATCTGGCAATTCGGAGAGCTTGGCTACGATTTTTCAATCAACTATCCATGTATGACCTCAAACTGCAGGCTTGATCCGAAACCAATCAGGTGGGATTATTTTAGTGACGGCAACAGAAAAAATCTTTACAAAGTTTTCCAGGCATTGATTGATTTAAGAGAGTATGAAGCTTTTAACAGCAATTTCTATACTTACAACTTAAGTTCTTATCTGAAAAGAATCACGATTAGCGATTCAACAATGAATGTTAATATTATCGGGAATTTTTATGTGACACAATTAAATATTAATCCGCAATTCCCAAACACCGGATGGTGGTATGATTACTTCACAGGTGACAGCATTGATGTGACTGATACCCAGACACAGATTGCTTTACAGCCGGGTGAATTTCACATTTATACAACTGTTAAGCTGCCAACACCTGAGGATGGAATTCTGCTTGACGTTGAAAACGTTTATGAACAAAATATTCCAGAGGAATATAAACTCGTCCAGAACTATCCGAATCCTTTTAATCCAACAACAACAATTAGGTTTACAATCCTGGTTCCAGGATTTACGAGTTTAAAAGTTTACGATATTCTCGGAAGAGAATTAGAAACTTTGGTGAATGAGGATCTTTCGTCAGGGAATTATGAAATTATTTTTGATGCAAGCAGCTTATCGAGTGGGGTTTATTTTTATAAACTGACTTCAGGAGAATTTACTGAATCGAAGAAGATGATATTAGTAAAGTAAATAATTATAACCATTACATTCTAAATTAACATAACGTTTTTAAACTCTACTTGATTTAGTAAATTCTGAAAGAATAACCGCAGATGCTGAAGCTACATTCAATGATTCCGTATTACCAGCTTTTGGAATCGTAATTATTCTATCGCTGATTTTTAATAACTGATCTGAAGGACCATTTGCTTCATTTGAAAATGCTATAATTATTTTCTGGTCTCTTTTCATATCATAAATATTCTCACCTTCAACATCTGCAGTAATAAGTCGGTATCCATGTTCTTTCAGTTTTTTTAATTCAACAATGCCAATATCTTCATAGATGTCCACATGAAATAATGATCCTGCCGAACTGCGAACGACTTTTGGATTTGTGTACTCCACACATTGATCACTCAACAGAATTTTATTAACTCCGAACCAGTCACAGTTCCTGATTATTGTTCCAAGGTTTCCCGGATCAGAAACATTATCGAGATAAACAATTATCTCTTCTTCTGAATTTTTTAATTCCTGCAATTTTGATGGTTTAATAAACACGGCAGCAATTCCCTGCGGCGTTTGAGAATCGGAAATTTTTTGAAGCTCTTTCTGTTTAAGCGAAATTATATTACCTGTCTTGGCTCTTATTCTCTTTAAATAATCTTCATTCTCTTCAGTGAATTTATTCGTAACAAAAATTAATTCACATTCATAACTGCTGTTCAATCCTTCTTCAACATTTTTCAATCCCTCAGTCAAAAATTTTTTTTCTTTGAACCTATTCTTTTTTTGAAGCAAAGACGAATAATATTTAACCTGATTTTTAGTGATCATATCAGCGATTCGTAATTTTGACTTTTATTCCCACCGCCATCATCGGATTGTCCCTTTTCAAGTTCTCTCAGATAATCCCAGGAATAAATTCCTGTGTTATGCCCATCCTTCCAGGTAATTTGGATTGCATACTCACCAACTACTTCAATATTTCTTACTGCATACATTTCTGGAGTAATAACAGTTGGAACCGGAGGTCGGTATGTTTTCAATAAAATCGTTTCGCCTTTGCAGCCAGCACAAGGGCATTCGTCCCTCATATACTTTAATGAAAGATTTGTTTCGGAGTGATCTTCCCAAAATATGCTAAGATGAGTTTTTTGTTTTACTTTAAACTTTAATGGATTCATCTTAAAACTTAAAAATTATCTGGCGTTATTTTAGGTAAATTGTATCATTAGTTCAATTTACAGCGTGAAAATAAACTGCCAATGCATTATTTTAACATAAACCACATAAAAAAATTTCAATAAATCAGAAAGTAAAGACAAACTCTCAAGTCATAAAAAATTTAAAATAATTTATATCAAAAATGGAACCTATAGTAGTTGAAATTTTAATTTTTACAATTCTTATCCTTATATCTGGTTATCTGACTGCATCAGAAATTTCGATTTCATCATTTGGTGAGAATAAGATAGAAGAGTTAAAGGAGAATAATGATAAACTTGCACAAATCCTGCAGGAAATTCAGAACAATCAGGAATCATTTTATGGTTCACTGCAGCTTCTATTAATATTATTGCTGATTATTGAATCCATAATAGGATTTGAAATCGCTCACCAGTTTGTATCTCCGATAATTTATGGCTCAGATATATATTTTATCCAGTCAAATCATTTTTTTATTGCATTCATTATTTCTGTCATTATTGTTCTCACATTTTATGTGATCTTCGGATTGCTCATTCCGCGTGCATTCGGTTTTAAATTTGCAGATTCATTAGGCAGATTTTCAATTAAGTTTTTATTGCCGGTAACAAAACTGCTTTATGGTCCTGTAAAAATTTACACCAAAGTAAGCAACGTTTTATTGATACCGCTGAAGGAGAAAGCAAATTTTTCACAGCACCGTCCTTCTGAAGATGAAATTCTTGAAATGATTTCAGATGGAGTTAAATCCGGTTCGATTGATCAAAAAGAACAGGAAATTATTGAAAATATATTTGAGTTTAATGACCTCAGGGCAAATGAGGTTATGGTCCCAAGAACAGAAATGGTAGCTGTTGATATCAACGAAAAAATTGATTCCATCCTGGATATTATCAGCAAGACAGGTCATTCACTAATTCCTGTTTTTAAAGAAACAAAGGATAACATCATTGGGGTGATTCATACAAAAGATCTGATGAAATCTATTATTGAGAAACAAGAAATCTCTTTAAATAGTTTAATCAGGCCGGCGTATTTTATTCCCAAGTCAAAATTAATTTCCAATGTGTTAACTGAAATGCAGAAGCTTGGCGAAAGACTTGCAATAGTTACTGATGAATATGGAGGAACGGAAGGTATAATAACAATGGAAGATATTCTTGAAGAGATTGTTGGTGAAATAAAAGACAGAACAAAAGCGGAGTCCGGAGATTATTATAAGCTGCCAGATGGCAAGTATTATATATTAGGATCGATGCATATTGAAGACTTCAATAAAACTTTTAATGTCGAACTGCCGATCTCGGAAGAGTATAATACAATAGCAGGTTTCATTTCTGATAGAACCGGGAGAATTCTGGAATCGGGCGAGTCATTCATTTACGAAGGTATTGTGTTTCTTCTGATAAAAAAGATCAGGCAGAAAATGGTTCAATTTAAAGTTTACTCAGAACAATTTAATTTTGCTGAGAATGGTATGCAAGAGACTTAGATTAAGTAGCCAGATAATTTATAAATTATTACTCTTCTTCTAATTTTTAGTTACTATCTTGCATTGAAAATTTAATAATGATATTTTTGTAAGCCTTTTCTCAGCGAATGGGAAAGACTTTTTAGATATATGCTGGCTTAGCTCAGTTGGTAGAGCAGCTGATTTGTAATCAGCAGGTCGCGGGTTCGAGTCCCATAGCCAGCTCTAAAAACCCTCAGAATTTATACTGAGAGTTTTTTTTTGAGTTCACTGCTCGATAAAATGATTTGTGTTTAATCCTTTTGGCAGCTGTTCAAGAATCCAGATAAAGATTAATTTGGTCGACTTAATCCTCGCGTTCTAACCAATGATTGAAGCAAGTAAGCCTCCTTTCTGTTTATTCATCTGATAGAAATTAAATTAAAATGTGTAACTCAAAGCTTAATTATAAATTTTCAAATCTTTTGAACCT
>DATDOL010000012.1:0-3350 GCA_035293265.1 Ignavibacteriaceae bacterium
TAGAACAACTTATGGTCCGGAAAAATTAGTTGCAGTAAAATTTCCAACAGACTTTCCATCACCTTCGGATCCTTTTTATCTGGCAAAGTCAGATTACTGCGACGAACGAATGATTTACTATAATATCTTCTTTGCGCCAACAACTATTATTGATGGAATTTTAAGGCCCACATCGACTGATTCGATTGCAATCAAAGCTGCGATTGATCAGAGGCTGACAACAGAAACGCGTTTCGATATTGAAGTGACTGACAGCACTTCGGCTGAAAATTATTTCGTAACCGTTAACTTGAAGTTGGTGAATACAACAGGGCTAAACCTTGATGAAACAGTTATGCATACAGTGATTACAGAAACTGACATTGAATTTGAAACACCTCCGGGCTCCAATGGAGAAACAAAGTTTTATGATGTGATGAGAGATATGCTTCCAACTAATTCAGGAGAAATGTTATCAACTATAATCCAGCAAGCAGAATTAAATTTTGAATTTAAAAACGCTCTTGGCACCGATTGGATTATAAATAATTTAAATACTGTTGTATATATTCAAAACATAAGCACGAAAGAGGTTTACCAGGCTGGTTCGACATTTAAATAGATATTCCCAATTTGCGGACTATTTCATCAACAAAGAACATATTTTAAACATAATTAATAGATTGACGCAGATAGTAAAGATTGTTAAATTGTCAGTAAATATGCCCGGGATGCGTTGAAATATAATGTTACAGAAGGATTTTTAATCGATATAATTGCGTGCAAATTCAGATTAGAATTCTGTATTTTTACAAGCATAATAGTTAACAGTTTTTTTGAGTTTTTTAAAGACAATTTTACTAACGATTATATTTAAATAATTTTTTTACTAACAAATAAGTAGATGTATATATGCAGAATCTTTTACGGTTTGTAGTTCCGCTAGTGATTTTCCTTTGCCTGGGTTCTTCACATTTTGCACAAACCCAGAGAAACCCGGTACTGGAATTCTGTACTGGCACCTGGTGTCAGTGGTGTCCTTGTGGTGATGATATAATTATAGAAAATATCCTTCCGAATATTCCTAATGCAATCATTTTAGCCTATCATGGTGCAGGAAGCGACCCATTTAGAATTTTTCCGGGTAGCAATATCATAAATTTATTAGGATTTACTGGATATCCAACTGGCACAATCGATAGAGTCAGTTCAGTTCTAGTTTGGAATCAGGGATGGGATTCTTGGGTTAACAATCGTAACAGCGTTCCAGCAACAGTAAGCATTGATATTACCAGGAGCTATGACCAATCAACCAGACAGTTCACTGCAACAGTTGATTTTACAGCACTTCAAAATTTAAACGGGCAGTACAGCTTTAATATCATCCTTGTTGAAGATGGTCAGGTATGGGGACAAACCTCTAACAATACCTGTACTCCAGGGATAACTTTTATTCCTGATTATGTTCATTACTGGTTAGTTAGAGATATGATGAATGGTGCAACTGGAGAAGAAGTTATTAATGGTCCCTGGAATCAAGGTCAGGTTATTACTAAAACCATATCTCGTACATTTTCTGTTCCGCCCGCTCCGGCACCTGATTTTGTCCCGGACAGTTCTGGGATAGTTGTTTTGATTTATAAAAACGGATCACCATTAAATTCAAATGCTGAAATACAACAAGCAGAACAATGGACGCTTATTTCACCAGACTATGTTGCAACCATTACCTCAACAAGTGATGATGTAATTGCCGATAAATTTGGGACAGCAGAGTTTTCAGTAGAACTTATGAATGAAGGGTTACTTGATGATTCGTACTATGTTAATGTAAATATGGAAGCACCTGCAGGTTGGACAGGTGAATATACAACTGCTAACGGGACCTTCCAGTTCGGTCAGCAGGATTTACTGGCAGTGTCTTCAGAAGAAACAGCCGAAGTGAGTCTTGTCGTCACACCTAATGCTATTAATGGCTACGGAGAAATTACTGTTCAGTTTTCCTCCCTTAATGATCCCAACATAAACGTAAGCACGAAAATGAGAGTAGTCACTTCAGGCGGTGTTGAAATGCTTGTAGTAGATGCGAGCGGTGAAGGTTACGGTTCGCTCGTTATGAATTCTTTGGAAAATGTATTTACAGGATCTTATGGTATGGTTTCCAGAGCTGCTCTAACACCTGGAATTGATCTAACCAATTTCTATGAAATTGTTTGGTCAGCAGGCATAAATCTGCCAGTCTTTTATCCGGAAGAGGTAACTGCGCTTCAAGAATTTTTGGATTCAGACGGGCGGTTACTTATTAACGGACAGGACATCGGCAAAGATATTTTTGAGGCAACGGGTCAAAGCCAGTTCGCTCAGGATTTCTATCATAATTATCTGCATACCGATTACATTGCAGACGACGGTCCCGCCTTTTTCTTAATAGGGATTGATGGAGACCCGATTACAAATGGGGTAAATTTTGCGCTGGGTTTAGTTTATGATAAGTCTCCCGATGAAATGATGCCTTATGATTCGGATGCAACGAGTATCTTTAAATTTTCAGTCTTCCCAAACTTTAGCTCAACCCGTGTTGAAACCCAGGATTACAGGGTAGTTTACTTTGGTTTTGGTTTTGAGCAGATAGATGATCAGGCAATTAGAGATACGCTAATGGCTCGCTCAATTGCTTGGCTCAAAGAAGGATTGGTTGTCAGCACTCCGGGAGATGAAAATACTGTAAGAACATTTTCTCTCGACCAAAACTATCCTAATCCGTTTAACCCTTCTACAACAATTAATTATTCTTTAGAAAAAGACGTGCACGTTAGTTTGAAGGTTTACGATATTATGGGCAGTGAAGTTGCAGAACTGATAAACAAGGAACAGTCAGCTGGTGTTCACCAGGTACTATTTGATGCTTCAGCTGTTGCATCAGGAATGTACTTTTACAAGCTGTCCGCAGGAGATTTTGTTTCTGTTAAAAAGATGACATTGCTGAAGTAAAACATGACCAGGATTTAAATTCTTTTAAAGCGCATCAATTTTTGTTGCGCTGTTTTTTACTAAATGATCAAAATGATTATTATAATAAAAATGAATTAATGATGAGAGTTAATATGAAAATATTAAAATATGTAATTCTAATTGTTTTTATCACAATTGTTAAAATGAGTGCGCAGAATCCTGATATTGAAGTAATTTACCATGAAACATTCCATTATGATACTGCAAGTGTTCAAACCGATATTATTTTTTATTTCGAAGTGATTAACATATCTAACGAAGATCAGATAGTTTTTGTAGTTCGGACAATTAATGATTTACCATTTCCCGAGCCACAGTGGTCCTCATCACTTTGTTTTGGTGAACTATGCTTTCCATCT
>DATDOL010000013.1:0-3574 GCA_035293265.1 Ignavibacteriaceae bacterium
TTCAAAATCAGGAATTTTTGATCTTAGAACTTTTAATGAAGTCTCGGTACCATTTCTAAGGACATTAATGTTAAGGTCTTCGCCCAAAGTATTAACGTATAATTCAGAACGAAACTGTTCCCAGTTCCCAATTTTTTTTGAATTAACAGCGAGTATCTTATCATCTGTCTTAAAGCCAAGTGAATCGGCAACGGAATTTTCTCCAACGTATCCGATAGTTGTTGTTTGAGTAACAGGTTTGCCTTTAAAAAAGTTTGCACCCCAGAAGATAAAAACTGCAAGCAGCAAATTCATTAGAACACCAGCGCTTATAACGAACACTTTCTTCAAGAATCCTTTTGAACGGAATTCATAGGGCTGGGGTTCTTTTTTTGCGAATTCGGTATCGAAACTTTCATCCACCATTCCAGCTATTTTAACATAACCGCCAAGCGGCAGAAGTGACAGCCTGTAGTCGGTTTTGCCTTCTCCATCAAAATCTTTTGGTAATTCTCCAAAGCCGAATCCTGTTTTTTTATTCCATCCCAAAAGTCTTTTTCCAAATCCGATAGCAAAAACATCCACACGCATTCCGGATAATTTCGCAGCAGCAAAGTGTCCGAACTCATGTATAAAAACAAGTATTCCTATTGTAATCGCAAAATAAATTATATAATCCATTAAGTAATTTTCTCCGTTTAGTTTATCCCATTTACAAATTCTCTTGTAATCCTGTTACACTCAAAAATTGTTCCGAGGTCCGGTGTTTTATTATTTTCAATTTTATCCAGAGCCGTCAATATTAGCTTAGGTATATGAGAGAATTTAATCTCTTTGCTTAAAAATTTATCAACAGCAACTTCATTCGCTGCATTTAAAATGCAGGGAGCAGTTCCGCCTGTGTTGATTGCATCGAATGCTAATTTAAGACATTCAAATTTATTAAAATCGGGTTCAAAGAAACTCAGAGTCCCGATTGCAGGCATACTGGTTCTTTCAAAATTGTTTTGTTTTCTCTGCGGAAAAGTTAAGGCATACTGAATCGGCAGCTTCATATCAGGCAAACCTAATTGTGCCTTAATGGAGCCATCAACAAACTGCACCATCGAATGTATAATTGATTGAGGATGAATTACAACTTTTATTTTTTCCGGCGGAAAGCCAAACAGCCATCGTGCTTCGATAACTTCAAGCCCTTTGTTCATCATAGTTGCAGAATCAATTGTAATTTTGTTTCCCATTTTCCAGTTTGGATGATTGAGCGCCTCATCAACAGTAGCTCTTTCAAAAAATTCTTTATCCTTATTTAAAAATGGCCCGCCGGATGCTGTAAGAATTAGTGATTCAACCTCCTCGAGATTTTCACCGATCAGGCACTGATAGATTGCGCTATGTTCAGAATCAACGGGAATAATTTCAGCATCGTTCTCCCTGCATAAATCAGTGACAAGCTCACCGGCAACAACCAAAGTTTCTTTGTTAGCAAGTGCAATTCTTTTACCGCGTTTGATTGCTTCGATGGTCGGACCAAGCCCGGCAAAACCAACCATTGCCCCGATGAAAATATCATAATCAGCTTCAGCTGAAGCTTCAATCAAACCTTTTTCACCTGAAAAAAACCGGCAGCCGGCAGGTAATTTATTCTTTAATTTTGCTGCGGCATTTTCATCTTTTACTGAAACAATTTCAGGTTTAAACTTTTCAATTTGTTCGAGTAAAAGGGAGATATTGGAGTTTACGGTCAGCGCGGTAACTCTGAACTGATCGCGTAGATTACTGATTACGTTGAGAGCATTGACGCCAATGGATCCTGTTGAACCGAGAATAAATACCTTTTTCATATCCTAAATATAAACTCTTTCAAAGCTATTAAAGTATCACTTCTTAATCAATGAACAGGAATTGCAGCTAATTCAATATGATTTAATATTCGGCAGGGAATTTGTGCGATTTATACCCTTGAAAGCACTTATATAATTGTTATTTTTAGTGTGCGATGTTAAAGATTATATCAATTTTAATTATATCAGTTCCTGTAATTTTTGCCCAGCCCGGGGGAGAATTAAATAATAAATTCATCCTTGCGCAAAATTATGAGCAAGCCGGTGATTATGAAACCGCTATAAAAATATATGAAGAGTTGAACCAATTAGCTCCATCCAGCAACCAGTATTATTCTTCACTGAACAGGTTGTATGTTCAATTAAAAAATTATGCTGCATCAGTCAACCTGCTTGAAAACAGAATTGTTATTCAACCGAACGATATTACGGCATACGGAATGCTCGGTTCAACCTATCATTTGATGGGGAACGAAGAGAAAGCTAAAGAAGCCTGGTTCAAACCATTCAGCATACTAAAACCTGATCCGGTTTTTTACAGGGTGATTGCAAATTATGCAGTTGAACGACGGGCTTTTGATATCGCAATTGAGTTATATCAGAGGGGTAAGAATATATCACAGGATAAATTAATATTTTCCCAGGATTTGGCTCAGCTTTATACAATCACGATGCAGTTCAAATCAGCCGCAGAGGAGTATTGCTCAATTCTTGACAGCGATCCTTTACAACTTGAAACAGTCAAGTCGAAGATGCTTGCATATACAAGTAAACCGGGTGCTCTTGAAGTTTCGATTGATATTATTGAAGACTACAGCCAAAAAAGCAACCTCAGTTTATCTTATCTGCTCGCCTATCTTTATACTGAAGCCAAATCATATGATAAAGCTTTTGAAACTTACCTGGCAATAGATCGTGCACAATCAAACCAGGGTGCTGAACTTTTTCAGTACGCCGAGTTTTTGTTACGGGAAAAACAGTATTCGCTTTCTGAAGAGGTATACAGGGAAGTAATCGAATTGTATCCGAATTCCCCAATTATTCCGTTTACGAAGTTGGGTTATGCAAAAGCACTTGAAGCAAAGCTGATGGAAGATTACTATTTGAAAGTTCCGGACTGGAAACCTTATTTCCCGATTATTAGGTATGATTCGGAAAATATTCAAAAGGTGATTGATGCTTTTAAAGATATTGTAAATGTTTACGGTCGTTCGGAAGCTTCTTATGAAGCAATGTTAAGAATGGGAATGCTCAACTATTATTTACAGGGAAATTCATCTGAAGCTTTTAAAAATTTCAATCTTATAATCAGCGAAGCACCAACATCAAAAGTTTCAGTTGAAGCGTATATGGTACTGGGAGATATTAAGCTGCTTGAAGGTGATATAATAGAAGCAGAGAAATATTATTCAAAAGTTCTTTCTTCACCAGTGACAGTTAAAGAATCTTTGAATTCTGCGAAGTATAAACTTGCAAGTATTAATTTTTACAGCGGCGAATTTGATAAAGCTAAAAAACAGCTTGTCGAGATTACTGAAAACCTGAAAGATGATTTTGCAAACGATGCACTTGAACTCCTGCTTCTCCTGAACACAAACATTAATGATTCGTCTAACATTTTAAAATTTGCTGAAGCTGAGCTTCTTAAAGAGACCAGGAAATTTGAAGAAGCAGCTGTAATATATCAGTCGATTTCACAGGATCCGCAGGCACTGGTTTTGTATTCAATTTCATCATTGCGTTATGCCCAAATG
>DATDOL010000014.1:0-20047 GCA_035293265.1 Ignavibacteriaceae bacterium
TCTTCCGTTGATAATCTGATTGATACCAGCAATTCATTCCAGGAGTTCAAGGAAAGAGCAGAGAGAGCTTTTATATTAAAGCAACTTCGGGATAATGATTGGAATATCAGCAAGACAGCGGAAATCCTTGATATTCAGCGAAGTCACTTATATAATAAAATGAAGAAATACGAAATCGAAAAGGACCAGTAATATGGGAGACACAATTTTTTCAAAAATTATTAATAAAGAAATCCCCGCTGATGTTGTTTATGAGTCAGATACTCTTTTAGCTTTTAAAGATATCAGACCGCAGGCACCAATACATATATTAATAATCCCGAAAGTTGAGATCCAAAAAGTAACCGACATCAAGGGTAAATTACACGCTTCTCTCTTAGGAGAAATGTTTGATGCAGCAAACAAGCTGGCTAAAGAAATGGGAATTGATGAGAATGGATTCAGATTAGTTTTCAATTGCGGAAATAATGGCGGGCAGGAAGTTTATCATTTACATATGCATCTTCTTGGGGGAAGAAAAATGAAATGGCCTCCGGGATAAACAACATTCGGGGACAATTCCTCAATAGTAAGCGAATGCTAATCACACCTGGAAATAATTTTGTTGTTTGCTGATTTTCTTATCTAACTTTGCACTTCCAATCAATAATGAATCATATCCATATTTATCACGAACTCTTGTAACCGCCCGCATCATTTTTTTTCTTTTCACTTCATAATCCTCAAACAAAAATTCCTGTTCACTCAACGGAGAAAAGTTTGTAACCCCGACCCCGATTAACCTTACTCCAACTCTCCGTGTGCGTGCTTTTTTCATCAAGCCCCAGGCAGTTTCAAAAATAATTTTATCATCATCGGTCGGTTTTATCGTTTTAGCCCGCGTCAGGGTTTGAAAATCAGTATAACGTAATTTAATATCAACCGTTGATGCTTCCCAGCTTTTGTTCCTTAAACTCTGACAAACTTTTCCTGCAAGGTAATGCAAATTGTTTTTCAATTCTTCTTCACTTGTCACATCATTTCCAAAAGTTTGTTCACGTGAAATACTTTTTCTTCTCCTCTGAATTGTTAAGTATTCCGTTCCATCACCATGAGCCTTTCGCCATAAATCTATCCCGTATTTTCCAAATGCAGCAGAGAAATAATCGGACGGAAGTTTTGTGATATCACCAATACGATAAATCCCTCTTGCATTTAAACTTTGCTTCATAACTTTACCCACACCGGGAATTGTTTCAACGGGCATTGGAGCAAGAAATTCTTTTTCCATCCCCGGAAGAATGTAGGTTATCCCATTCGGTTTCATACAATCGGAACCGATCTTAGCAGCAGTTTTATTACTTCCGATTCCTATAGAACAAGGCAAACCAGGTCTTTCCCAGATTTCTTTTTGAATACGTGAAGCAAAAGCGAACATCGATCCGTACATTTTCTGAGTGCCGGTCATATCAAGATAAAATTCATCAATGGACGCCTGTTCAATTAGAGGAGCATATTGTTCTAAAATATTTTTTACAGCTTTTGAAAAAAGCGTGTATTCATCGCCATGCCCATGCATATAAATTCCATGAGGACAAAGTTTATAGGCAGTTCGAATCGGCATAGCAGAATGCAATCCGAATTTTCGTGCTTCATAAGAACAAGCAGCTACCACTCCCCTTCCGTATTTAGGATCACCGCCAACAATAACAGGTTTTCCTTTGAGTGAAGGATCGAGTATTCGTTCAACTTCAACAAAGAAGGCATCAAGGTCCAGATGAAATATTGTACGCATAAAATTTATTTTCAATTTTTTTAATTAACCAATATCTCTTCCAATCGTGGATAAGCTTTAATGATTGTCCCCGGCATCTCAACTTTTGTCTTATCCTCAAGCAAATGAATAAGCTCGAATGCATTTGCAACTGCATCTCCCTTCGGATGATTGTTCATTATAACATTTACTTCTTTAACTTTTTGCTGAATTGATTTTATTTTTTGTTCAACCTCAATCAGCTCTCCCGGTGAATATAAATAATTATACCGGGAGCTTTGCTCTTCATAAGTCTGCTGTTTGCCAAAATTGGATAGAGATTTTTTCCAGGCTTCAATATTTCTGCCATGAAAACGAATGTATGCTTTGTCATTTGTAATGATTGGTTCAAACTCGATTGCCTGCCCGATTTGCGGCTGATCAATTGTGCAGAATGTTAAATCATTTTCTTTAAAGAATTCATAAGCACGATTGCTCTTCCAGGATGAATGACGAACTTCTACAAAGCAGCTTATATCAGGAAAAATATCTCTCAGTTTTTGAATATGAGCAACGGAGCTTCCATCAAATAAATATGAATAAGGGAATTGAATTAACAAACCGCCCAGCCTTTCTGATTTTCTTAATAAGTCAAGATTGTAGCGGACTGCCTTAATATTCTGTTCATCGTACTTTCTTTTGTGTGTAAAATCCTGGTGGAGTTTTATATGAAAAATAAAATCATCAGCATCCGAAACTTTTTTAATCCATCCTTCAACAGTTTTAGGACTAATGTAAGTATAATAAGTAGAGTTTACTTCAACACAATTGAAATAATTAGAATAAAACTGCAGCCAATCGAATCCTCCTGACTGGCTTTTAGGATAAAAGTTTGGCACCCAGTCTTTGTAAAACCATCCTGCTGTACCGATGTTGTATTTTGGCATTGATGAAACTCATTTTTAATAAATACACTGAGTTAACATTTTTGTTAATTATCTATATTTATTGATATTCTTTAGTGATGAATATTTTTCAGTTAATCGAAAACATCACTCCGACAGAAGCACTAAACGCACGTGTTAATCCATCTACATTCACTTCCCTTTTAATAAACGGTATTGCAAAATCTCCAGTCAGAGATAAGTTCTCATCAATTTTATATTCAAGCACTGTTAAAAAGTTCAACTGAGTTTGATCGCTATTGTCAACTTCAACAAATTTTTCTTCTTCCGTTGAAGTAGTATCCAGTATACTTGATTTAGCAAGGCGTTGAATAAATAGAAATTGGAGAACAATGCTAAGCTGGTCAAATGATAATTGATATAAAGCTCTTAAAAGCAAATCATCACCTCTTTCAAGCCTGTAAATATTGTCATTCCTTCCACCTGCGAACTGGTATCCAGCACTAACACTTATTTTATTATGAGTATAATTCAGGGCAAACAATAAATCGTTTGACCCCAGTCCGCTTTGATAAACCTGTGGCAGGCTGTCTTTATTATCATCACCGGTTGTGAGCTTAACTCCAGCCGATGCATTAAGCAAGGAATTTCCATCCAAAATTAAATTCTGATTAACACTTAATATCAAATCGCCTATTCCACTTACACTGCCAGCCGGACCGGATTGGATATTATACGGAAATAAAAACTGAACAGTAGTTTTTTCGAAGAGATTATAATTGCCATTCAATTGCAGTGAATGAAACTGCACATCATCTTCTTTACCGCTGTAGCCGAATTTATATGATGCCGAAATATCAAACAGACTTTTACTTTCATCTTCTATTGAATGACTGCCCAACTGGCAAATCCCGGCATCAGAACATTGAGCATTTATTTTAATTGAAAGAAATAAAACTATAAGTAAAACTGAAAATGCAAATGCTGATTTTATCATGATTACCCTAATAAATTGATGATTGTTGAGAGTAAAAGATGAAATTAAATATTCATAAGTTCAATCATTTAATTTTTATCCCGCTTTTTTATCCATACTCCTGTAAACGCCGATTACAAGTCCTACAATCTTAAATGAAGCATACTTTTTATCAATCACAATCGGCGGGTATTCCGGGTTTTCTGAAATCAGTTCTATTTCATTTTTCTTTTTATAAAATCGTTTGACTACTGCGGCATCATCCAGAACTGCAGCAACTATCTGTCCGTTTTTCGGTTCAAGATTCGGATTAACAATTACAATATCTCCGCTGAATATATATGCATCTTTCAAGCTGTCACCTTTTACACGAAGCAGAAATGAATCCTTCGGCATTCTTGCTATTGTAGGAAGTTCAACGGTATCAATCGCATCAGGATAAATTGTAAGCGGATTGCCGGCAGCAACTTCACCCAGAACAGGCCTTGGCACAAAAAACTTTTCTTCAAGGGTTAGTTCAATACCACGTGAAAGTTTCGGGCTCTTCCTGATATATCCTTTCTTCTCAATTACCTGAAGATGCTGCTGAACCGTCGAACGGTTTTTATATCTAAAACACTTTGCAATATCGGCAAGAGTCGGCGGAATTCCCTTTCCTTTAATCTGATCTATAAGAAAATCCAGGATATTTTTTTGAGTTTCTGTAAGTTCGGTTTTCATAAACACGCCTTTGATTTGTGGTCACAGACTAAGAGTGAGATTTATACTCTAATTCTAAATACCATACATTTGTATGGTAATATAAAAAAAGCAAGGCACATTAGTCAATAGGTATTTATAAAGACGTTAAGAATGGTACTTTAAAGAAATGGAAACTGTGAAAAACTGGTAAAAACTAATTCACAAAAATCTTATTTAATGATTCGACCATTTTTTCGCGGAAGATTGGTTTGGAAATAAAATCGTTAAACCCTGTTGCAATAAATTTCTCTTTATCTCCGGGAAGAACATATGCTGTAACAGCAACGATTGGGATCGTTTCAAGGCCCGGCATTTTGTGAATAATTTTAAGTGCATCGAGCCCGTTGTACTCTCCTTGCAGGTTTATGTCCATAACAATAAAATCAAACTTATGAGAATCCAGCAATGGCAGTGCTTCCTCAAAACTTGCTGCGAATTGAATATCTTTTAATCCTTTCATCTGAACTTTAAAAAGAATTTGTGAATCGACCTGGTCTTCAATATACAAACACTTTAACTCGGACAGGTTCAATACCTTCATGGGTTTTGGCTTAGACTTAACCTGGACTTTTGATTCAACCTCTGGTTCATCCATCTGCACTTCAATTTCATGCACCTGCTCTTCAGGTTCTATCGGCATTTCTTCATAAACAGGTTCAGAGATTTCTTCCTCAACAACTTCTTCAACTGTATCTTTTTCTGAAATGTCATGAGAATTATTACCAGGCTGAATAAAACTTGCCTGGGATCCCGGTACCGGTAGCTCTTCAACTGGTTGATCTAAATCCAATTCGATTTCATCCTGAGCTGATTTAAAATCCTCTTGATGATATTGCTCTTCAGTTTTTATCGAGAATGTCTCCACATCAGCTGTGGATTCAATTTCAGCAACTGATTCTTTTTCTAAATTCATTGGAAATAAAAACCCACATTCATTCCTGTTATTTTCATTCTTAAATGTGATAAGCTTACCTTGAAGAGCGTTAAGGAGAGACTTGGTAATTTGGTTCGTTAGTTTCGAAACTCCTAATTCTTTTGGATCCCTGCCATCGATGAACAGTTTTATTAAAGTATTTTCCAGTGATTCAGAAGTATTTCCGTACTTATCAGAAACTGAGATCAAAAATTGATCAGCTGTATGAGGATAAGCAGAAAAATAAACTTTATTTTCACTAGTAATTTTATTCACTAACCGGACAAGATTATTAATAAAACTCTCGAAAACTTTTTTATCAGTACGGAATCTGAGGGAGGATGAAATTTTACCGTATGCGAAATCAATTTTTCGTGAACCTGTAATATCTTTAATGTTATTGTCAATCAGTTCAATTATTTCTGTGATACCAACTTCAGTAATATCCAGCTTTGTTTTTTTAAGATGAATATCTGAAAATTCAATGATTGAGTTCATTGTACTAAGCAGAGTAAATCGGTTTTGATTTATTATCTCTGCAGCTTCTTTTTGCTCTTGTGTCATGTTCTCAGAACCTTCTGTAAGCTCCTGTGCAAATCCAAGTATGACATTCATCGGTGTGAGAATTTCATGAAATACACCTGAAAGAAAATTCGAATCCAGCTGCTTTGTAATCAATTGATTGGATTCAACAGGTTTTTCTACAATAATCTCCCTGATAACTTCTTTTATAATTTCCTTTGGTTCGCTTGGGACACCTTCAACCAAAATTTTTGGGATAACTATAATTGAGTAAGATTCAACTTCGGAGTCGAAATCGATAATTGGTGTTGCTATAAGATCAGCTTCTAGCGGATTATCATTTGCATCTTTTAATTTAACAGAAACTGTTACTGTATCTTTAAGATGAGATTGGAAGATAGAAGTATTCAGAAGTACCCTGTCTTCATCAACACAATGTGAAGTGAGCGTTGTTTTTTCAAGCTCTTTTCTGGAAACTTTCAGGATATTTTCAGCAGCTGAATTTGCAAATGTTATTATACCTTCAGGGTCTGTAAGAAAAATAACATTACTCGTATTATCAAAAACCGTTTTAAAGAGTTGTATTTTTTTATCCTGCTCGATCTTCCCGGTAATATCGCTTATAATATTAAACTCAGAATCCCTGTCATTATATTTAAAACTGATTTTGTTAATCTCAACCAATACAGACTTCCCATCTTTTTTCCTATGACGGAATGGCCTGCTAAAAGCATCATTATCATAAACCTGATCTGATGTACCAAGTAGGGTTTGAATATCTTCAGGACTATATAAATCTGTTAAATCCATCTGTAAAAATTCATCTCTTGTATAGCCATACAATCTAAGTGCAGCATCATTTACTTCAAGGAAGCTCAGATTTTCTTTATCATAGATGAAAATTGGTGATGGGTTATTTTTAATTAGAATTTCGAACATTCTGCCTTTGCTCTTTATTAATTGTTGTAGGGATTCAAAATATTTGTTTTTCTGCAAATATATTGAAATTCCTGCAAATTGGTTCTCTTTCCGGTAATATTTGGTTAAATAAAGTTTATAATCCGACTCATTTGACTTAATTAACTCTAAACTCTCATTAATATCAATTACTATACCATTAGAAGCTGAATTGATGAATTCAATGATCCTATCCGATAATTCGTAATTGAATACTTCTTTAAAATCAACATTTTGAAGTTGATTAAATTTCTGTGCAAATAATTTACTAAATTCTTTGTTAGCATTCTCAAAACGACCTTCAGAATTAATTAAGCCGACAGGCTCCGGAAAGTTATCAATCAAGTGAACAATATCATTGTTTCGTTTTTGCGGCTGCACATCAGAAGTTTTTTGTGTTTTAACCCTTGAAAATCCAACAAGAGCAACAACTTTTCCATCATTATCAGTGAATGGAAATTCAATTAACTCCTTTTCTCCGCCTGGATTAAGATACAGAAACGGAGCGCCGTCCATAATCACATAATTCAAAGTTTCTTTCATAAATGTATTTAGTGCATTGTAGAAATGAACTAAAAATACCGGAATAAAATTTTGATATGGTTTCCCTTCCAACTGTCCTGGTTTTAACCCCAGGCTTGCGGCATATGAATTATTGACAATCAGATAATTCCCCTTATCATCCTTCAACCAAAAAAATTCATCAAGCTGATTTACCAGCCTGTGAATTATTTCTTTCCCGATAAACGTAAGTGGGTAAAGATTAATAAGCTTGTTAAGAATTTCATTGAGCTCCTGTGTTTTTACAAGTTCTTCGATAAGCACAGTTCCTGTTTTTATCCGGCTTTCAGCTGTCAGATTAAAATTGAATAATCGCGGTGTAATTGCACAAAGGATTAAAATATTTCCTTCGTCAGTAACCGGATTTAAAACCATATCTGCCCTTAAGGTTCGACCATCCTTTAATTTTAATTTTAAATTTTCATATTTGAAGAAACTATATTTTTCAACTGCTTCTTCAATTAGTTGTTCAAATTTTTTTGACGACTCGGATTCAAAATAATCAAGCAGGTTTTCTGAACCGGCTTCTGTTTTAAGCAGCTCAACACCATAAGAATTTGCATTAATTATTTTACCACGGCTTTCGATTATATAAAACGCATCGCGGTCCCACATCGAAATGAATTTTAATATTTCAGGTCCAAGTATTGACAAGGTAAAAGTGGTTTTTAATAAATAATTTGATTCATTCAAAGATCCAAAGACTGATTTCCACAATATATAGTATAAATACTGTTTATCATCTCACAGACCTGAATAGAGTTAATACTGTTATTTGTATTTGATTTGAAGCTGGTTGTTTTGAAAAGTTGCTGCATAGGAATTGTTCTATCTAAGGATTTATTAATCAAGAACATCAGATTATTACTATTCAAACTCAATTTTTTAAGTGAATTTTAATAATCAACCAAGCGGTTTATCATTAACCCTATCATAATCAATATAGTAAGTTCTCGATTCACCGGGCCTCAAGTCATCAATTTGCAAAAACAGAAATTGTGAACCATCCAGATGTTCAAAGCCGGCTGTTTTTGTTCCGATAATTTCGGTATCGATAGTAATTCTTTTTGCTTTATCGTTCAAGTCAATATCAACAACCAGGTTATTAATAATTTTCACACCCGGGTTCGTGACTGTAACTGCTACTCTCCTGTTCCCCCTTCTTTGAGTTCTGATTTCAATATATTCTTTATTTTTATACCACTCCTGAATTTCGTTTGCAGTTGTAATCCAGAATTTTTTTCTCTTCAGATCTCTTATTACTGCCCGAACGACATTAATATTTTCCGGTCTGCATTGAAATTCTGTGTGGATTTTCAGCATATATAATCCTCTTTCAAATAAAACTCGATCGATATCTTCCTGATAGCTGAAAAACTGGAATTCAGGTAAAGTTAGATTATTATCCCTGATTATTTCATAATCATCACGGGCAGTTTTGGTTAGTATCATTAATCTGTCCTGGCCACGAATCAAAGTTTTTGGAACTGACCTGTTTGTAAGCGAATCGGTTATCATATATTGAAAACCCGAAGCTATCACTGATTTGATTGTATTGTCGTCATATAAACCGAAGTAAGGCAAAATACCATTGATTTTTTTTCCGGTCAGTTTCTCGAGTTCCTGCAAGCTGTTATTTAAATTGGCAAGCTGTGTCTGATAGTCATATAAAAAATTTGCCCTGCCATTAATGGCATCAACGTAGCCAACATCCACAAGTGCAGCAACTTCTCCATAACCCGAAATGTTTTTCAAAAGCAATTTATTTTGCCTGGCCAAAAAGGACTCAATAAAAAAAGTACCAAGTATTGATTCACTCTCAAGAACTCTGAGAAAGTTTTCGATATTAGACGGGTTGGTGGCCAAAGTGGCTGAAATAACTGCTGCCGCTTCAAATCCCCGTGGCCAATCCCTTATGTAAGCTATCGGTCCGTGGGTTAACCAATTTATAGAATTATTAAATAATCTTTCGAAAAAAATATAATCGTCCTTATTACCGAGTATTGAATTAATTTCAAATCCCATCCAGACAAATCTGCCATTCCTGTAATTGCCATAAACTATTCCGGCACTCTGTTTTATGCCTTCTCTAACCAACCCTTCTTCCAGGCGGTAATTATACCAAAAGCTTAATTGCGTTGTTCTTGGATCCAACACTTCTACAGCAATAGGTCTGTCCCAGGTTGCAATGCGAAGAGGAAAACCGGCGGGTATATTTGAAGTCAGGGGAAGCCCGCCTCTCAGTGTATGAATTTTGGTTTTTTCTTCAGATCCGATTTCTCTTGCATACCTGATTCCAAAAACTTCAGAAAAGAAATCCCAACCTCTCCACTTTCCATTATTCGAATATGAAGCAGTGCCACTTGTTGCAAAAATACTCCCGCCATTTGTTAAGTATTTTTTTATTTGAATTATCTCCCTATCGCTCAGTGATAACGATCCCGGCAAGACCAGGAGCTTATACCTGAAGTGATCACCCCGTTCAATATCCAGGTCACTCAATATTTCATATCGCTGATCAAGATTATCGAGAGATTTTTTCCAGATATTAATATTTTCTTTTAAGAAATTGCTTTTAGCCGGAAGCATATTTCGGGTATATTCGGAATTGAGGATGGCAATTTCAGGACTGGTTCCGAAAACTAAACTTTTAATACCATCGATGCTTGGTGCGAGATCTGCAGTTGTGTATCTGCCGTATACACTTTTTAGAATCAGAAGGTAGACCAGAAAAGCAAAAGCAGTAACGATCAAACCAGAAAAAAGAAAGAAAAATGGATTCGACTTATTTTTGAATTGGTTGGTCATCGCCATTTCAAAATTTTATCACTTTTTTCTTCTTCGGGAGCTACCGTACCCTCCTGAGTATATTTTATAAATTTATTTGCAGGGACTTCCACCTTGTTTGTTCCCTTCCGGTTCATTTTTGAATTTTCTTTCCTGATATAATCAGAACCCGGCAGACTTTGGTCGATGGATTTGTTGGTGTAATTTACCTTATGTCCTGGAGCCTGATCACTGGTTTTTATATCCGTAGTTTGAACAATGTTTAGGTTCTCTTCCGGCTCAACCAGTTCAGCCTCTTGAATTTTTTTTCTTGAAACAACTTCCGGGGGCCTGCTCTCACGGATCTTATATAGAATATAAGCTCCAATTGCAAGTATAAATGTGCTGATAGTTGCTACAAGAATAATTGTAGATAGTATTGGAATTAATTCCATTTATGCCCTCAAGAATTAATATGTTTTTTTACTGACTCACTCTTTCTAATTTTCCCCAAGTCATCTTTATTCCAAGGAATTCTTCGACTGTTGACATGGCTTTACAAATATCTATAATAAGGATAAATACCATCCGGTAAATTATTGCATAGCCGACAAGCCTGAATTCTTCTTTTTCTGCTGCGATGCAATACAGAGCTGTAATCAGGTCTAGCAATGCAAGACCGGCCCACCAGAAAAATATTAATTGTGTAAATCCAAATGCCAAAGCTGCAATTATGAAGAATGCATGTGCTGCAATATTCATCGGCGGCCAAATCAATGCTTCATAAAACATACTCCACAAAATAAACGTATCCGAAAAGTTTATTGTAGGATTAAGCATCAATTTTTTGTGTTTTCGAATTGATTGCAGAATTCCTCTTGTCCATCTGTATCTTTGTTTTAATAATTGCTGCAGCTTAACAGGTGCCTGGGTATAAGAAATCGAAGCCGGTTCATAATATATTTTCCAGCCTCCTGCCAGGATTCTTAAAGTCAGATCAGCATCTTCTGCAAAAGTATCACCGGAATAAAATCCTATCTTTTCAACTGCTTTTTTTCTGAACAGCCCGATCGGACCCGGAATTATGTTAACAAGTGTGATAAAACTTTGTGCGCTTCTGGCCATGTTCAACCCTTCAACATACTCAAGCGCCTGTAAATCTGTCAGAAATTTTCCACGGTTCAGCACTTTAACATTCCCGGCAACGGCACCGATCTCAGGATTTTTAAAATGTCTGATTGCCATTTTAAGTGAGTTGGGTGAAAGTTGTGAATCACCGTCCATACACAGAACGTAATCTGCTTTTGAATATTTTATTCCCGAATTCAGCGCACTGGCTTTACCACTATTCTGTTTATTAATTAATGAGACTTTAACTTTGGCGAATTTCCCATCCATAATTCCAACTAAAGATTCAGCAACCTGCTTGGTGTTATCAGTTGAACCGTCATTAACAATAATTATTTCATAGTTGTAATAATTTAATTTTAAAAGTGATTTGATTGAGTCCTCAATAACTAATGATTCATTATAAACCGGGATTATAATTGACACGAAAGGATTAAAACCATTAGTGGCTTTGAAAGTATAATCATTCAGATAAAAATATGAAAGGAACAGGATGCCGAAAAAACGAAGAAGTAAAATGAATAAGAATATTACAAGAGCAACTATTGTGGAATACTCAATTAATGATGAAAAAGATAGCACTGTTTCGGGAAGCGTAAATACAATGATCAATAATAAAATAACCGAAAGCACACCACTCAAAGCAATTCGACGAAGCATTTTGCCCTGACGGTTATTGACCTCATACGAAATGAACTCATCATCAATGTTGATGACTGTTCTCTTTAAATTTTGCTGAACGTTCATCGGGTGAAATAGTTTAATTACTTTCAAATTTTCAATTATGGTGCCACCAAATCCTTCATTTTTCAATCAATAAACTTCAGAATTCAACTTCGCTTGATACAATATTGGATATTCTTTTTTTCCTGTATCATTATTAAACAAGCAAATTATAAATTAGTTAAAGATCAATTGTTATTAGAGTTCTGTACTAAAGAGTCCAGAATGCTGCAATAGTAAATGAAGTGGAGCTGTATCCCATACCGGATTGAACATTAGTACTGAATGTAACTCTTCCCTGAAAAGCAAAATGATTTGTTATCCTGTAGGTAGCAATTCCATAGAATTCTCTAAGGATAAAATCATCGGAAGGTATATAACCGACTTTACCGCTTATTACTGCATTTATTAAATCAGAATCGGCAATGTACCAATCAGCCCAGATGCTATGTGTTTCAAAGTTTGATGGAGACCAATAAAGTGTGGTTTCATTTTTTACGTCATAATAATAATACTCATATCCTACCGCAAAAGATTTTTCAAATATTTTACCTAGCCGAAGTTGAAGACGGTTGCCATTATTATCCTCAGAAATATCAATGAAGGAATATTCTCCAGAAAATTTCCAGTCATTCTTTGCAATGTAATAACCTTGCAACAAAACCCTATTTGTCCTTAATCTTACCGGAACCAAAAAAGGCGAGTAAAGAATTTGTGCTGCATCCATTGAATAATAATTTGCTGAAAAAGAATATTTCTTTCTATCCTCTGCAACCAGTCTGATTTCAGAAAGGAAACTGTTTGAATAATTAGTAAACATCGTTGATCCAAGTGTAATTGAAGCACTCAGAAATTTATTAAACCTGATGTATCCGGAACCTTTGAGCATAGAGATGTTCTCGGTTAATGAATCGGAACCAAGCTGACCACCGTATCCACTGATACCGACGGATAAAAAATTATTTACACCAAATTCATATCTTAATCCGTAAGTCGAATAAAGAAAATCAAAATTATCGGTGAAGTAGTATACTTCAGGAGTTAACATCATATATGTAGGAAATTCACCTGCAAAAAATCCTGTTGTTCCCTCGGAGCCAAGCCACCTCATCCTTGTTTGCAGAACTTCTGAATCCGGAGAAGCTGAAAGCAAATCTTCATAAATTTCTCTTGCCGGACCATATTGTCTTTCAGCGAAATATGAATCTGCAAGAAATAATTTTACTTCATCATCACCTGGCTTTGCCTGAGTTAATTTTTGAAATTCAATTAGAGCTGTTTTTGAATCTCCACTCCATAAATAAATTTTTGCTCTTTCTTTTAATAAATCGTAGTCATTTGGATTTTCACTTATAAGTTTATCATAAATCTTTAAAGCATTATTATAATCTTTCATACATAAATAAGCATCTGCCAACTCTTTTCTCATATCCTTGTTTGCTTTCTCATCTGCCAGATATTTTTCGAAAGACGTGATTGCTTCGTTACAATTTTTTTTAGACACTTCTTCTCTTGCAGATTCTAAAATCAAATACAGCTCGGCTTCGTCATTCAGATTTTTTTGGTTATCAATAGAATTCTGGATTTTAATTATGTCGGGATTACCGGGCTCAAGGTTTCTCATTTTACTGACATAATATTCGGAATCGGCTAACATATTTTTTTGATAATATAGTTGAGCAAGAGAAGTTAAAGCTGATATGTTATTGGGCTGTTTGCTGAGTACATATTGCAAACTTTTTTCTCCGGCTTCAAGATCGTTGTTCATCCAAACTGATAACTGACCATTAAAAAGATTGTAATCAACATTCTTGGGGTTTATTACGAGTAATTTTTCAAGTTCGGATTTGGCAACTTCATAATTTTTGTTCCAGGAATTAATCAGAGCATATTGATATCTTACTTCGTTATCCTTTGGATTATATACAAGATACATTCCAAGTAATTTAAAGGCTTCTTCATACTCCTTATTGTATGAATAATATTTTGCCAGCTCGAGTAATGATTTTCTATCTGAATGATTTTCATCAACTTTGATTTTTAAGTCACTGATTTTATCCGAATAGTATTCTTCTCTTCGGAAGATAACTTCATCTTTTAAAATTTGAAATTCCTCATTTCCGTCTTGAGAAGTTTCAAGAATTTCAATTTGATCGTAAGCTTCCTCATAACGATTCTTTTTCAATAACTCATTTATTAATAACACCCTCGTTTCATCATCAGATGGATTTGATTTTAATTTACTATAATATCTGTCTATCGGATAACCGGTATATTGTTGTGTCACAGGTAATCCATAATTAAAACGGCTTGAAGTGTCATTGACGGTATAAACATAACCTTTACCCCTGGCAAGATCGTAGCCGTCCAATGCTTCTTTAAAGTATGGACGAATTTCCAATGCCGTCTCGAATGATTTAATGGCAGTATTTTTTTTGCCGAGCCACATTGTAAAATATCCATAACGGGACCACAACCGATGATCATCAGGATATTTTTCAGTGTACTTTTTAAGTATCGGTTCACCTTTAGAAAGGTGTTTATTCTTTGACATAATTTCCGAATAACGAATTATTTCATCGGCTGATGCTTCTTCACGTTTTAAATATTCATCATACCATTTTTCTGCTTCAGCCCAATCACCTAAATTCTTATAGCATTTCCCCATTTCAAGGTAATTAACCGCACGATTAGGGTTCAAAGCAATTTCACGGTTATAACCAATGATATTGTTACGAATCTGTGTATTCCAGACCTCTGTATTCCTTTTTATATTTTCATGATAGTCAGAATTCTTTGAATCTAATTTTATTGCTGATCTGAAATCATAAACTGATAATTCATACTGAGCTCTTTTTTCATAGCATAGGCCCCGAAGATTATATCCAACAGGATTTTGCGGATTAGCCGAAATGTACCGGTTAAGCAAATCAATTGCTTCACCGAACTGACCATTTTCCATGTAATGCTGAGCTTCGATTCTCAGTATTTCAGTGGGAGATTGGGCAAGGAGAATTGAAGTTGAAAAAAATATTGCGGAGAGGAATTTTAAGATTTTCATGATTTTCGTTATTTACGAAAACCCGAATTTGTATTTTTCAGTTTGACCATCCGAGAGCAATTTCGAAAATAAATCTTCTGCATTTGCAATTTCATCATCAATGGTAACATGATAAACAGATATAAATTGAATAATTGATTTTAAATAGTTTTGATCATCGTTTGGGAGATTGCTTTTCACTTTGGCTAAGAAGTTATTTATATCGTGTACAATTTCTTTGGTAAATAATATCAAAACTTTATTCGATACCGTACAGATTTTATCTTTACGCTCAGCTGAAAGCCGAACCGCATTTTGTAATTGCTTGATTGTTATGAGCTTGCCTTTTTCAGCAGTTACATCAAGCCTGATTGAAGCAATGCTGAATGCTTTACCTGTTGTTTTATAATAAGCGATTTGATTATTAAGAATTAGTTTAAAATCATCAAAATTGTAAATGTTTGGCAGGCTATAAGTTTCACTTGGAATTTGAATTTCCGAAAGTGATTTATATTTGCTTTCCATATCAGTCCCCGATAAATATTCTTGAGTTGTTTTTTGCTTAGTGAATTTTACCTGAATCCCTTTATTCGGTTCAATGAAATAATCAGACTTAAATTGACCCTCGGTGTGACCGACATTTGGAGTTATAATCATTTCACCTGGATTATTTCTGCTAATGAAATCCTCATGCTTTTCTAATTCGATTATACCCGTACATGCTGAAGCTAATGTTTCAAATATTTTTTGGGTAGCCGGGACGGCCGGTTCACCTAACACATACAAACTCGTTACTCCCTGTTCTTCAATATATTCTGAAGTTTTTAAGAATGTTTCTCTCAATAAATCCAAATTTCTGAATCCCACGAATTGTGTTAATTCATCAAAAACAATTCTATCGGGCTGATATTGATCAACGACGGATTTAACATCGTGGATGTATTCTGAGAGATAAAGATCGGGATCATCTGATAGTTCAATATTTTTGGGTGGGGTTACTTTTATGACAATTATCTTATTCCTGTTCATATATTCCTGTAAATCAAGATCTATTGAAGCTGCATTGATGATAAGATCTTTTGGACGGACACTGGTAAAATAAAGACATACTTCATTTTCGCGTGAGGATTGAACAGAATATTGTAATGAGAGCAAAGTCCTGCCTGATTTGTGTGGTCCGACAAGCAAATAGGTACCTCCCCGGTAAAAACCACCCCAGGCCAAATCAACCAGAGGAATCCCAGAGGGAAGCAACTGAATTTTTTTCTTCATAGATCTATGGAATGTTTGCAATTTAGAGCCAAATATTATGCCGTCAGACTCTAATGCAATTGTAGTAAAATACTTTGAATGGTTATTTTTTCTTGACCTAAAGAGAGACAAAGAAATTTTTTATGTACTATAATGCAACAAGATTTTTGTTCAATTTAGGCTTAAAAATGAAATATTTTTCATGCTTTTTAGAAAATTGGAGGTTTATTTTTTTGAATAATCCGGGGAGAATAGATGTAGTTGATTAATGACTGATTTTAAGAGACTTCTAAATAAAAAAAGGGTTCAAAGAACCCTTTAATTTTATCTGATTTTAATTTTTGAAAGTTATTTGTCTTTCTTGTCGAACATTGAACCGAAAACCAAATCCCACAATGGTGAACTTACTCCATATCCTTTGTCCTGATCCTGGTAATGATGAAGCATATGATGATTTTTTATCGCCAGCCAGAACTTACTGTGCATATTAAAATGATGGATTGCATAGTGAGTAATATCATAAAATAAATAACCGAGAATGAAACCTGAAAAGAACGGTAAAACATAAACCTCGCCTACTAAATACATGAATATAAAATAAAATAGTGCGGCAAGCGGGATGCTCACAGAAGGCGGCATTACCAGTCTTCTTGAATCACTTGGATAATCGTGATGTACACCATGGAAGATAAAATGAATTTTTTTTCCAAATTCGGACTTTGCTTCAAAATGAAAAATATATTTGTGCAGAACATATTCAATAAATGTCCAGATAAAAATCCCGGCAACCACCAGAAAAAATATATTTACAAATGAAACTGAGTATGTTGATATAGAAAGATATAAAAAATACGTCACCAACGGCAGGTATATAATTAACGGAACGGCTGGATGTACTCTTGACAGCGCTTCCATAATTTTATTTTCAAACATCCGGACCGTTTCATCTTTATTTGAAACGTAATTTTTTGACATAATAGACTCCTCATATTTAAATAATTACGGGGATAAATCTAATAAATATAAATTGAATAATAAATAAAAAATATTGGTATTTGTTAACTAATATTTTGTTCTGCTGAGCTTTAACTCTTTTTTATTGCACCGGTTCCCGGCAAATTTGGAAGAGTAATTTTGCCATCTATTATTTTCATACCGGAAAATAAATCGTCCTTTATTAATTCAGCACCATCCAAATCAGCCCAGTCTGCTAAAGGTGAAAGTTGTGCTGCTGCGGATATCGCACAGGAAGTTTCTGTCATACAGCCAAGCATAACCTGCATTCCAAATTGTTTTGCTTTGTTAATCATCCTGAATGCTTCCGCCAGACCGGTTGATTTCATCAGTTTGATATTTATTCCATGAAAGACACCATAAACTTTTTCTAGATCACTAAAGCGCCAGACAGATTCATCAGCAAAAACCGGTAACGGACTTCTTTCACTAAGCCAGGCAGTTTTTTTAATCTCATCTTTTTGAAATGGCTGTTCGATTAATTTAATATTTTTACCCTCAAGCCATTTGATCATTTCAAGCGCTTTGTGTTCATTATTCCAACCCTGGTTTACGTCAACAATTATTGGTTTATCAGTGACTTTCCTGATATTTTCTATTATACTTTTATCATCTTCAGTACCAATTTTCACTTTTAATATTTTGAATTGAACAGCTTCATTAATCTTTTGAATTATTTTTTCCTCGCTATCAATTCCTATGGTAATTGAACTATAAGGTATATCCGAAAAATTTATACCGAAATATTTGTGGAGAGGAATATTTAATATTTTTCCAACTAAATCGTGAAGAGCAATATCAACGGAAGCTTTTGCTGCATTATTTCCTTTCTCAATATTGTCCGTATAATTCAGTATATCCTGAACATCAAGCGGATTTGAATAATTTTCAAGTTTTACTTTGCTTAAAAAATTAATTACACTCTTCTGATCTTCGCCAAGGTAAGGCGGAAGCGAAGCTTCTCCGTAACCCGTCAATCCTTCGTGCTTAATTTCTGTTAATACAATTGGAGTTGTTGTTCTTGAATTATGAGAGATTGAAAATTTATGTTTCAATTCAAGTGTATAAGGATAAAAGTTAAGTTTCATCTGAAATTAATTTGAAGTTGATTTGTTAAATCTATGACCATACAATCATATCTTATATTAATCAATTTTTAATAATCCGTAAAATTTAATTTCTATTTGGAAACAATAGCTAAAGATTTGATATCTCAATTCAAAATTTACAGGAAAAATTACTCAGCTTAATTCCACTTTAACAAACAAAACAAGAATGGATCAGAACAGATATTAATGTGGATCTAAAATCGGATTTGTTTTGGCTGAAGCCGGTTCTGTATTCGGGCTGGGTAAAATTTGGAAATTTCTTACTGTAACCCGTTGATTTAGTTTTTACTTCTTAACCAAATTATTAACTAATTGAAGAAATATGCAATCGAATTTGTATTCAGAATATTATTCCGGGCTTATTTTAGGTGCCAATTCATCCGGTTCACCATTTCCTGAAACAGGTGACAATGGTTTATAGGCAAAGTTGCTATCGGAACTTGCCAATAAAATACTTCCATTCTCCACACGTTTATAAAGTAAGTCCTGTTCTATCAGGTAATAAAATCTTTTTTTAAATTCATCTGTACTCAAACCAACGGTTGCTGCAAGTTTTGCCAGCTCGTGTGGATCTTCAAAATCAGTTTTATTTAATCTCAGCATATATCTGCGGGCGATATAAAAAGATTCTGAACCGGGGTCAACGAGGCGGACTTTTGTGCGGTTTGTTTTAGGATCAATAATATCTTTAAAATATAGAGGGACAAAGTAACCATTCTGAATGGAAACCATTGCACCGCTTCCACCATTGAGTATAAACTGAGCAGCAGAAAATCCAAGGTCACGTGTATATTCAAGATCAAATGGAATAGGATCAGCGCATCTCAATTCATAACCGATATTTTTAGCAACGATGGTTGATTTTATGTCAAACTTTTTCAGGGTTTTTTGAACTTCTGATTTAAGGATCTCGCCAAAGTTAACTTCTGCAATCCTGATATTATTATGAGCATCGCGTTCAATATCAACGAGCAGTTCAAGATCTTTCGGGCTCAAACCTTCAACCAAGCCTTCTGCAAGAACAGCCACTCCATCGGAACGACCGTAACTTAATCTTTTAATGATCGCACCAACCAACACATCAACAATGTGGCTAAGATTAATTTCAATTTCAGGGAATTCTTCCGGAATAAGAGTTAGAGTTGCACCGGTTGCTTTCCCGATTCCTAACGCAAGATGACCGGCTTTCCTACCCATAGTTACAATAAAATACCAGCGGGAAGTTGTTTGTGCATCAACCATTAAGTTTTTTACCAGTTCAACACCAATATGTTTAGCAGTCTGAAAACCAAAGGTGGGAATTCCGTGTGGCAGATCCAGATCGTTATCAATTGTTTTGGGAACGTGAACAACTTTTATTCTTCCCGCAGCCATTTCGTTCACTTTTAAAGCACTGTACGCAGTATCATCTCCGCCGATAGTAATAAGTTTATCGACATTCAATCTTAATAAAGAAGTTACTGTGTTCTCGAGATTTTTATCATGCTTTGTGGGATTGGCTCTGGATATTCCAATATATGAACCGCCTCTGAAATGTATCCGGCTAACATTGTTGATAGTTAATTCTTTAACATGAGAGATATCCCCATCCATTATCCATTTAAATCCATCCTTTATCCCAATGACTTCAATACCTTCAACGGCTGCCCTGATGGTTGAAGCACCGATAACACTGTTGATACCGGGTGCAGGACCACCGCCAACCAGGA
>DATDOL010000015.1:0-18500 GCA_035293265.1 Ignavibacteriaceae bacterium
TGCATTGGGATAATTTTTTTCTTCGCCTTTCAGAAGAATTGAAACCTTTGTCCGGATCATTTTATGAAAGTGCTGAAGATTTTGATTGGATAATTGAGAAAACAAAAGCAGACAATATTCAATTCAAAATTCTTCAGTGGGGAAAGAGCATTGTGTTATTTTCACAAACTCAGTTAAGCTTGAAATAAATGTCAAGAACGGTAAATATGTATTGAACTCATCCCTCCGAAGGAGTCCTTCGGACAACCCTTCTCTTGAGAAGAGAAGGGCTTAGGAAGTTTGTTTACTTTAGATTTTATATCTTGACAGTAATTTAAAAGTAGAAAGTTTTATTGATAATAATTCCCTCTCTTATAAGACCTGCCTGCCTGCAAAGGCAGGGAGGGATGAGGGAGAGTTCATTTAATTTGAGAAACAGAATTATGTTATTTAATATAAGAGAACTAAAATGGAAAATAAAGGACTGCTGTTTATTCCTGACATAAGCGGCTTTACTCGGTTCGTAAGTCAAACCGATATTGAACATAGCCGGCTTATCGTCCAGGAATTGCTAGAGACTTTAATCAATGCCAACCAGATCGGGCTGGAGGTTTCAGAGGTTGAAGGTGACGCTATTTTGTTTTACAAATTTGGTGCGTTACCTGACCTGGAAGTATTGTATAAACAGGTAGAAAAAATGTTCTGTGAATTTCACAAGCAGCTTATATCTTATAATCTTCTTAAGTACTGTCAGTGCAAGGCATGCATATCGGCAACTAATCTTTCACTCAAAGTTATCACGCATTACGGAGAATTCACCGGTTATAATGTTAAGCAGTTCAAAAAGCTTATAGGTAAAGATGTGATTGTTGCTCACCAGCTTTTGAAAAACGATATTGAACAGCATGAATACTGGTTAGTAACTTTGCCGTTAGCCGGGAAGGATAATCCCCCGTCCGGTTTTGCACAATGGATGCAGTGGAACATCAGTTCAAAGCAGACTGAAAGTGGCGATATAGCTTTTCATTATACACAGCTAAGCCAACTGAAAAATGAAATTAAACCCGAACCACCTCTGGACTTAGAGTTGACAGAAAAGACTAAAATATTTTCTTTCACAAAAGAGTATGAAACAGATATTACAACTTTATTTCATGCGACGGGAGACTTTAACAACAGGAGCCGGTGGCTTGAAGGTATAAAATCAGTGGAAGTCATTGATCAGCATTTACCCAGAGTAGGAATGCGTTGCCGTTGTGTAATGGATAATGAACAGGATGTTATTTGTTCCAGCAGCTATTCTAACAGCGGCGACAGAATCGAGTTTAGTGAAACAGACGAAAAGAAACTTCACTCGACATATTTTATTCTTGAAAAAATCGCGGATAACATAACAAAACTAACAATTGATTTCTACCTGAAGAAAAGTATCATCCTTCAGCTCTTTTTTAAACTGGCGAAAAAGAAGAAAATGGAAGAAACATTTCGCAAATCATTACTTAACCTTGAAACGCTGGTTAAGGAAATTAAATGAGCTTCTTAAGCAATCAATAAATTAAAATCGTTTGAACCAAGTTCTATTTTTTCAAAATATTCTACTTGAAATTTATTCAGAACCCTTCCAAAAACTTGTTAACAGATTTTACAAACCGTTTCGGTTCTTCGAGGTGAATGTTGTGACCGGAATTTGTAACGACTACGTGCTTCGCTTTCGGAAATTGTGTTTGCAGCTGTGCATTGATACGGGTGAACCTGGAATCCAGCTGTCCTGTTAACAGGAGAACAGGAAAATTTAAATTTCCAAGATTATCACCAAGATAGGGCATTACACCTAAACCGAAATTGCGGAGAGTATTTGCAAGTGCAATTGGTTTATTATGAAGTCTTGCTTTTTTAAGTTCTTCGAGTTTTGAATTGGCAAATCTTTTAAGTGTCCCGAATAGTTCCTGGTCCATCCACTTTGTCAGAAAAACACTAATATCGTTTTGTAAAATAAATTCCGCCAGCTTTTCATCCGAATCAACCCGGATTTTTCTTTCCGATTGTTTTTTAATTCCTGCCGATGAGCTTTCAAGGATCAGTCCTTTTACTTTCTCAGGATGTTTAACTGCAAAAATAAGTGCTGCTCTTCCACCCATCGAATAACCGGCAAGTATCACTTTCTTTTGTGTGAATGTCGTAATTACTGCATCTATCTGAGCGGAAATAGATTCGGCGGAATAATGATTTGCGATTTGGGGTGAATCGCTTTTTCCATGGCCGATCAGATCGGTAGTAATTTTGTTGAACCCGTTATCCAATTGTTCGCAAATGCTGTGACCCGACAACGGTGGTTCCAGCCAATCCTTTGCAGAGCCGGTAAAACCATGAATTAAAAATAAGTATTCTTTCTCAGGTTTGATCTCTGTTAAATACTCAGCATTAATGTTTACTTCACCTGCTTGAATTTTCATATCAGCTAAATTCAGAATTAATTTTTTCTTTTACAAGATTCCAGTACTTTTCTCTTAATTTATGTGAAGAGATTGAATTGGTTTTTATTTCCAGAACCGTCAGTGATTTTTTTTGCATTGAAGTAATTACACTTTCAGCAAGATGATTCCAGCTTTCAATCTGTATATGATTATGACCGAAAGCTTCAACAATACTTTTTATGTTTCGATCGTGAGGTGTTTTAAAATATTTTCTGAATAGTTCCCCGTACTCTTTAATTGGCAGCATGTCAAAAATTCCACCGCCGTTATTGTTAATGAGGACAATCACCAGTGAAACCGGATTCTTGTTCGCAGCTAAAAGAGCGTTAATGTCGTGGAGAAATGAAAGATCTCCTGTAATTAACACAGCTGATTTATTGTGCTTCGCTATCCCAAGTGCGGTTGATGTTATTCCATCAATGCCGCTTGCACCACGATTAAAAAATATTTTTAAACCTTTATTGGAAGCGGTAGTAAAAAACTCAAGATCACGTATTGGCAAGCTGTTTCCAACAACTATGCTGGACTGTGATGGAATGATTTTTATTAATTCAGGTATTATCCTTGCTTCATTAGGAAAGGATGAGTTATAAATAATTTTTGATTTAATTTCCTCAGCGAACATATCAGCAGTATGAAAAATTTTTGACCATTCGTTCGACGGCTTTTTAAAATTAATTTCTTTTAGATATTTGATTAATTCATCGCAGAAAATTTCTGGATTAAATTTTACAATGGATTTAGCCTTTCCCGAAGGATCAAACCGGTCTCCGTATTCATTTATTAAAAATCTGTCGATTTCTGATTCTTCAAAATAATTTTCGAGAAAAGTCGAAGTTACTGTTCTGCCAAATTGTAAAATAACATCAGGTCTAAATTTTTGTATAAATATTTCTGATCTTAAATATGCATCGTAGTTGGAGATAACTAAATTATTTGATGAGTTAAATCTTAACTGAGATGCGCCGTCAGCGAGAACCGGGAATCCTGTAATTTCAGAAAGTGAATTTATTGCTTTAATAACTTTCGGATTATAATCCTGCGGACCTGCTACAATTAATCCCCTTTGAGAAGTAAAAATTCTACTGGCAATTTTAGAAATTATTTTCCTATCTCTTTTTTTGATCACTGCGGTTGGAGATTCTCTGCTTGCCAACTTCATTTTGTTGATTAATACAATAATCGATTCATCAATCTCATCTGTGAAAGACCCTGGTTCCAATGGTTTCCGGAATGGGAAATTCAGATGAACCGGTCCTTTATCTTTTTTTGCTGCAATGTTTATTGCTTTATGAGTTATGAGCACAAGCCGGAATAATTTATTTTCAGTCAATTCAGGAAGACCAGCATCTTTGAACCACCGAATGTGATTCCTGTAAATATTTTTTTGATTGATCATCTGGTTTGTACCGCTGTTCTTTAATTCCGGAGGTCTGTCAGCTGTACAAACGATGAGAGGAGATCTTTGCTGGAAAGCTTCGATTATTGCCGGGTATAATTCAGCAGTTGCTGTTCCGGAAGTTGTAACAATCACCACCGGTGAACTCGATGCTTTTGCTAAACCAAGTGCAAAAAAAGCTGAAGATCTTTCGTCGATGTTTATACAACATTTTATATTTTTATTCTTAGCTAATGAATAAGTGAGTGGTGCACTTCGGGAGCCGGGGGAAATGCATGCGTACTTAATCCCGTGTTGAACTAATTGTTCAATAAAAATTTCACTCCACAAAAAATTCCGGTTAACCTTTTTTATCATTCTGAAAAAGAGAAAGAATTGGTTTTAGTTTAAGTTCAGTTTCGTAAAATTCCTCTGCAGAATCTGATTCTTCCACAATACCTGCACCAGCAAAAGCGGTGATCGTTTTCCCTTCAACTAATGCTGACCTGATTGCAACAGTAAAATCACAGTTACCTTCTAAATCCATCCATCCGATGAGCCCGGAATACAATCCTCTGTCATGCTTTTCAAGTTCTCTTAAAATCCTGATTGTATTTTCTTTCGGAAAACCGCAGACAGCAGGAGTGGGGAAGAGCCGATCCATCAGTGAAAAAAGAATATCTGTACTTTTTATGCTGGCAGTAAATTTAGTGACCAGGTGTTGTATATTATCAAGCTTTCGGACTTCGGGCGATTCCGGAAAATAAATGTGACCGGAATAATCGTTCAGGATCTGATTAATAAAATTACTTACATACTCATGTTCTTTTCTTATTTTTGAACTCTCCATCAAATTATTTTCTATGACTTTATCTTCGCTAAATATAATCCCTCGCGGCGCAGAACCGGCAACTGCTTCAACTTCAATAAAATTGTCTTTGGTACTGAGAAATTTTTCAGGTGATGCGCCAAAAAAAATCGAACTGCGATTTTTAAATAGGAACAAATAACAATCAGGATATTGCAGTGTTAACTTTTTAATGATGATATTCCAGTCGAGTGGTTCATTAAGTTCGAATGATTTTGCTCTGGATAATACCAGCTTCTGAAAGTGACCATTGCTTAATTTTGATTTTGCGTTACCGATTAATTTCTCCCATTCATAAGTATCATCTTTAAAATCAGTTATTATTTTTGCAAATGAATTCCTGTAATTCTCATTGGAATCGGTTGGTGGTTTAAGTGAGTTGTTTTGAAAATTAATTAATCTTAAAGCATCATCTGAAAAACTGTGGTTCTCTCTGTAAATAAAGTTATAGATAAAATAAGTTGTTCCTGATTTTTGAAAGATTATAAACTTAGGTACGTAGAATGTAATTGGTGAAAAATTTTTCCACTCGTCCGATTTGCGGTCCGCATCGAATTTGGCGGCAATAAATAATAATGGAACTGAGGATAAATTATATTCATCAAAATTATTAGTACTGTTTGATTTGAGATAATTCAGCCGGTTTGAAAACTCTGAAAAATTTTTTCCGGTATCGTTTCCAAATTCTGAAACACTATCTACGGCTATCAAAGTAAAATTATCTGAAAATTTTTGAAAGATTAGAACCTTATTATAATTTTCGGTTAAGAATGAATAGTTAAATTCTGATTCTTGTTCAACAGATTCCCAGATAAAGCTGATAAGTTTTCCATTATCTTTTTTATTTAGAGAATCTGTCAGAGCTTTTAATTTCTCAACTATTTGAAAACCTGTTTTCATCAGAAATTAATATCATCCTCAATTGTATCTAATATCCTGAGATAACTTTCATACCTGTATTCGGAAATCTTTCCTGATTCCACATCCTGAATAACAGCACAACCCGGTTCATGGTTATGAGTGCAGGTGTTAAACTTACATTCATTAATGTGCTGATTGAATTCTATAAAATAATGACCGAGGTCTTCCTTCCTGATTCCATATGGATCAATCTCCCTGATCCCCGGTGTATCAATAATAAAAGTCTGATCATTAACATTAATCAAATGACTGGTAACTGTAGTATGAGTTCCTTTCGAACTGAATCTGCTTATGTTGCCGACCTTTAAATTTAATTCAGAAAACAATTTATTCAGCAAAGAAGATTTTCCCACACCGGATTGTCCCCAGAATAGATTTTTCTTATTTATTAATTGTTTCTTTAACTCATCAATTCCTTCTGAAGTAAAAACGCTTGTCTGCAAAACTTTGTAACCAATCGAATTATATAACTCAATCCAATTCTGAATTGAATCCGGTTTTTCGAGATCCATTTTATTTATGATAATTAAAGCATTAAGGTAAGAACTCTCTGCTGATACCAGGAACCTGTCTATCATCCGGTTATTAAATTTTGGTTCACTCACACTTGAAACTATACAAACGTTGTCAATATTTGCTGCAATAACCTGTTCAAGTATTTCGCCCCTGTAGCTTGCACCGCGTACCTTCGGAAGTTTTCTTGACAGGTGATTTTTCCTTTCCTTAACTTCACTAATCACACCTGTGCCATCATTATTTAATTCAAATTCAATCTCATCACCAATAGCAATAAAATCCCTGTGATATAACTTATCTTTTTTCAGTTCATAATCCTTTTTAAACTTACCCTTGATGTACATCGTATAATATTGTCATTAGTGCCCCAAAAAACATAGTAGTCTTTGCTCTCAATTTTTATTACTGTTCCTTTGATGAATCCCTCAAAATAGTTTTAGAAAGATGTATAGGATAAAATCAGGTTTACTTGAATCAAATTTATGAAATATGCCTCAATTATTTCGGAGGATAGTAAGAAATTATCTGAAAATGGAATTCTGAACGAAAGGTAAATTAAGAAAAGAAAAGATAATTTTATTTTTATGAGGGATTACAACTTAGCAGAAATCCCCAGTATTACGTTTTGCAGATTAATATCCTGGAAAGTTCTGGATTGGTTGACACCGTAGTTATCTCCGAAATCTTCCCACCATCCATGCACAAAAGCAACATCGATGCTGAATACATCAGCAAAAGTAATTCCTGCACCAGCGGTTAAATATTTTTTATCAAACTCAGCCGGGTCATCTGCATATGGCGACTGGACATACATAGCACCGATTCTTCCATAGATCGGAAGTCCGGGGATTTTAAATTCTGTACCTGCATTAAGCGTGAGTGCTGCTCTGAATAGATCTTCAATTTCTTTGTTTCTTTCGATCCTGTATTCATCGGAAAATCCTTGTGTGAATTCCATTTCAGTGTAGTCAATTATTTTTGCATCACCGCTAACTGTAAAAACAAGCAGCGCTAATGAAGCACCAACTGAATACTCAAATGGTGTTTTGATTTCGTATTCAACATTATCTACAATTTTAGGATCGAGCTGATAGGCTGCACCAGTGCCGAATTCACTCGCTGCGTCAACATAAAAGGTTTCTTTTACTTCGTAAAAGCTTGGGAATTTAACAGCCGCGCCAAATCTGAAAAAATCTTCGAAGTTGTAAAGTATACCCAACCTGGAATCCCAGCCTGATAAATCCCATTCAATAATGTCGTTCATATAATATGTAATAAAATCCCTCGTCGATGCATCTCCGGGAACCATTTCAATTCCAGCTCCATAATTATTCTGTGTATCATCTTCCCAGTAATCTCTGTCGCTTTTATAACTACCGGATAAAATATTAAATGTACCTCCGATGAAAAGTCCTTTTGCAATTTCAAGTGAACTTGCAAATGACCAGCTTCCTAAGTTTCCTTGCTTCTTTGTATTCCCGCTTTGGTTCAGCATTCCGTTTATTAAAGTGGTATCTTTTATATAACTATTAAGCTGAGAGTCACGGATTTCATAAGCCAGACCTAGATCATTAGTGATTGGAACTTCATCATTCACATCTCCAGTTACAAATTGGATCATCGAATTGTTGTTATTATTAAATCCATTAAACTCCATAATTCCATTAAATTCTTTTGTTCTGCTGTAACCCATTGCGAATACCCAACTCCCTTTAAGAGTTGGAAGTGGATATACAAACCCAACCTGGTTCAAATTCACAGCAGTTTGTGAAGCACCGAGTGAGTTACTGAAAAAAGTGGTTTGATTCTCGAAAGAATTATAATTCATACTAAGAGTAAGGTCTGTTTTTTTGATCAATCCAAGTCCGGCAGGGTTGAATAAAACACCTGAGTAATCATTGCTTAAAGCCGTATAGCTGTTGCCCATTGCAAGCGATCGTGCGCTTGATAAAATTCCTGGTTCGCTCAACAACAGAGCGTCGTTATAATTCTGAGCAAATGTGCTGGTGCATAAAATTGATATTCCGGATAATACAATAATAATTAAAGCTGTAGTTTTCATTAATTATCTCCCTTGTGTATTTCTGTCCCCGTTTCCTCTTCCACCCTGGTTTCGAATTGGATCTCTTTCTTTGTAAGAATCATCAATTTTATTTCTGTTAATATCGTCATGTCTGATTTTTTCCACGGGTTGCTCATATATGGGTCGTGTTGGTGGAATTGGCATTGGTCCTGGTAATGGCATCGGACAAGGATCCGGCAGTGGTACTGGAATATAAATTGGTTCCGAGTAAAGTATTTCAGTATCCGCCGAATGATAAACCACTGTGTAACATCCGTTTAAACTGATAAGGATTACTGACGATATTAATATTCCAACGAAATTCATTTTAATTATCTCCTGCTTCCATTATTTCCAGAACTTCGGGTTGTATTTCCACTGTTTCTTGGCGGTGAAGTAGTTCTGGGAGTATTGTTAGTCCTTGGCGGAGAATAATTTTTTGGGGAATTATTTGTATTTGTTCGAGTTGGTGGAGTATAATTCTTTGGTGAATTATTATTCTTAGGTGTTGAATATTGTTTAGGCGGATTTGAACTTCTTTTGGTCGTTGTCGTGTTATTTTTTGGTGTAGTATTTCTTTTATCATTGTTATAATCTTTCCTTGGAAGATTATAAATGTTGCCTGTTTTTCCTGTTATTCTACCCGAATTTTGAATCGATTTATTAGTCTTTCGAGTTCCGATTGTCCTGGTATTTTTGTCGGTTGTGTTATTGCCAAGATAATTTTTCCGGGTGTTGTTTTTAATTACATTAGTTCCGCTCAATTGTTTATCTGTTCTGTTAGTTAACAAATCTTTATCAATCATTCCGAGCTGGTCAGTTCTTCCAATTTGCGTGTTGCTTAGTTTATCTGTTCCATTTCTTTTTATATTATTTATACCGGTTGTGCTATTCTTATTTGTAAGATCTCTGGCTACGACACCAACATTGCTACCAAGGGTTAAATCTCTACCATTACCTGAAATATCTCTTTGCCTGTTAGTTGTATAATCTGTAAGTGATGTTGAAACAGGTTCTCTTAACCGATTACCATAACCTCTGCTGCCAGAATTATTTCTTAACCTGCTCGTATAATCCGAACGGGTCTTATAATAATCGTCATCATAATAAGAATATCCGTAATAACATCCAGGATAGTAATTGTAAGGATAATAACTATAATAACATGAATAATATGACGGATAGTACCAGTAATATGGATAAGGATCATACCACCAGTATCCACACCAGCTGTTCCAGTAAAATGGATAGTAATAATATCCGAATCCAATTGTAATTGATGGATAGTAGTATCCATAGTATCGTCTATACCCTGGATAATAATCATCATAATAATAATTATTAATGATTGTGGTTTCATCGTCATAACTATCTTCGTCTTCGGCAAAATAACCTGAGTCGGTCTCTTCTTCGTAATAATAGCCGCTTGATTCTGAATACGGAGTTGTAGTGTATTCCCTGTAATCAGGAGTTTCCTGAGTTGCAACCTGTGTGTAACATCCGGTTATGCTGATTAAAATTAAGATTGGTAAAATGTAAAAAGCTTTGGGTTTCATTTTTTTCCTCACATTTATTTAACTGCTTTAAATTATGCAATTATCAAGCCTGAGGAAAGGAATAAAGGGAGTTCATTTTCGGTTAATTTTTGAAGTAGTCTGACCGTAGTTGTATTTATAAATGAACTGAATTGTATAGAGAAGACTACAATAAAAGTCTAATTTGAAGAGCAAAAGGGAGGAAAAAATTAGAAAATGCTTTGTAAGAATTCTATTCTGAGTGAACGATCGGCAGAATTTGTACTCCAGGACTTGTTACTTAGCAAGTCTCTTAAATCAAAACCAAGAGTGAATCCGGTCCCTACTGACCAGCGAATTCCCATATTCAAATAACCTTTTTCGTCTCCATAATTTCCAGAATTATCATTCATGGCAAAATCATATTCAGCAATTAATGAAAAGCTGGAACCGAGTGTTTTTTCAACTCCAACACGTATGTTTACAAAATTATCACCATCGTCTGACTCTAAAGAATAGTTAACAGTTCCGTGCAAACTGAAATAACCCAAGAACTCAAAGTTTTTACTTACAGCTCCAAAAAATCCAGGTGATTTAATTTGATAGCGGTTTACATCATCATCGTAAAGACCTTTACCCTGAGAATCAAATCCAAGAACTATTGCGGGAATAAGAACACTTTCGTTAAGTAATCTTGCCCGTATATTTACTCCTGGCCAATTGTACCAATCAACATTCCCGGAACTGATAAGATTGGAGCCGCCGTAAGAAATTCCGAAACTTACGTTTTCGAAAATGCCGGCTTCAATGGAAAGCATCATCACTCCATCAGGCAGAATATCGGTGTTCACACCAGCAAATCCTTTGTTTAAAATTCCAGCGGTCGGCATGTCAACAAGATAACGAATCTCATATTTCGCTCTATCTCCTGCAGTACCTTGTGCGTACACGAGTGAGGTTAAAAGTATTATCATAACTAAAAGCTGAATTATTTTTTTCATAAAATAAGTTAAATCGTCTGATAAAATTTAAGCAGTAGGTATAAGAATTAAAAATTATTAAGTGATATTTATTTGAACTTTTAAAACAGTTAGACGATTAATTGACAATTTTGTTTTTATGATTATTTGATCTAATCCCTTATCAAATCATCCAAACTTTCCTTCAACTTCACAATACCATTTCAAGTGTGTCAGGACGGCATCCAATGGAAGTAATTCCCTTGTTATTCAAAACGCTTAATAATATATTTTTACTTCAATAAAAAACTAATATGAAAAAATCAGAATTAATAATTCTGCTGATATTAATAATGCTTTACGGATGCTCGGGAACCGATGAAATATCGGTCAATTCCGGAAGTGTTGTTAACGATGCAGAAGTTCAAAACCTGAAAGAGAGAGCGTTTGACCATTTTATAAATGGTTCACTTGCACAAAACCAGGGAGATTACTCAACAGCCGTTTCAGAATTCAGCAAGGCATTAGAATCAGATACCAGTTCAGGAATTTTCTTTGCACTTGGAAAAAATTATCTTGCTTTAAATAAACTTTCTTCAGCATTGAAATATGCAAGATTAGCTGTTGAGTATGACTCAGCGGAAATTGAATACTATAACTTGCTGGCGGATGTTTATCTTCAGGCAAGAGCAGATGATTCTGCTGCGGTTGTATTAGAAAAGATCCTGCAGATTTATCCCGATGAAGTTAGTACCTATTATAAACTTGCAAGAATTTATGAAGAAGAGAAGCCATTACAAGCAATTAAAATTTATGAAGAGCTTACAAAAATAATCGGACCGGATTGGAATGTCTTGCTTCATATTTCCGAACTCTATGAAAAAGTTGGTTATTCGAAAGAAGCGACGAAATCGCTTGAGAAACTTCGTTCTCTTGATCCGAGTAATCTTGCTCTTCAAAAACTTATAATCGATTTTTATCAGCGAAATCAAAAATATGATGAAGCTTTGAAAATGCTTGATGATATTATCGAACTTCGTCCTGATGACCTGGATGCAAGAGAGCAAAAAGCTCTGATTTTTATTGCTCAGAATAAATGGGAAGAAGCTGCAGAGCAGTATAATTATTTTCTGACCCAGCCATCGATTCCTTTAGATATAAAAATTTCAATTGGTGCATCCTATTTTGCAAAAGCAGTAACCGATTCCTCAATTATGCCTCTTGCTAAAGATTTTTTTGAAACGATGGACAAGGATACAATAGATTGGCAGGTGAAATTGTATTTGGGTGCCATAGCAATCAGCCAGCGTGAAGATTCTGTTGCAATTGAAAACTTTAAATATGTAACAGAGAATGCAAGATGGAACGTTGAGGCATGGGTTAGACTCGGAGGACTTTATTTTGATAACCGGAAATATGCAGAAGCTGAAAAATTAATGACTGAAGCGATACAATCTTTTCCTCATGAATATGCAGTTAACCTGATACTTGGATTATCGCTTGCCCAGCAAGGGAAAAACAATCTCGCTAAAGATTATCTGAAAAAATCAACCGAATTAAATCCTCAGGATGTCAATTCACTTTCGGCTTATGGATTTACTTTAAGTCAATTGAATGAGAATGAGGAAGCAGCTAAGTATCTAAATCAGGCTTTGATTCTTGAACCTGATAATGTGAATTTGCTCGCTCAGCTGGGATTAATTTATAATAACATGAATAAGATGGTTGAAAGTGATAGTCTTTATGAAAAAGCACTTCGGCTTGATCCGGAGAATGCTCTTGTAAATAATAACTATGCTTACTCGTTATCCGAACGAGATATGCAATTGGAACGTGCATTACAAATGGTAATAATTTCTATAAAAGCAGATTCACTTAACTCATCCTACCTGGATACAATTGGGTGGGTTTACTATAAACTTGGTGAATATGATAAAGCTTTGCCGTTTATTCAGCAGGCAATAGAAGTTGGCGGCGAAAGTTCTGTTATGTTAGAACATCTTGGAGATATTCTGTTTATGCAGGGTAGCCGTGACCAGGCACTTGAAATGTGGAAAAAAGCTCTTGGGCTTGATTCTGCGAATGAAAATTTAATTCAGAAAGTTAAATCGGGTGTGATTTGAAATTAATATTTTTATTCTTACTAATCTCGATAATCAGCCCAGTTTTATTCATTAGCTGTGTACCTTCAAAACCACTTGATGATGTGGAATTTCTTCCTTCAGAAAGACTGATAAACAGATTGGAAGCTAACAGGAGAAAAATAAGAAACTTTGAAGGTGTTGGAATTATCAAAATAGAATCAGACCTCTATAATAACAGTGCAAGTTTTAGAGTTGTGATGCAAAAGCCCGATTCAATTTATTTTATAATTATGGGTCCATTTGGAATCGAGATGGCGCAGGCTGTTGTAACAAAAGATGAATTTATTTTTTATGATGCAATGCAGAATACTGCTTATAAGGGATTCATAAGCGATGAGGTTTTAAAGAATATTTTTAAAATAAATCTTTCTTTCAGTGATTTACTGGATGCCTTTGTAGGATCAGTAAATCTCACAAATAATTTATATAAACAACCTGATGATTATAACATCGATTATGATAATTACGTTCTTACTTATAATGATCCTTCAAAAAAAACTACCACAACCTACCGTGTTGATGTAAGAGAACTAAGCATTATAAATTATACTATCAAGACAGCAGATGGAAGTGTTGATATGGAAGGAAAATATTCAAAATTTGAACTTGTGGAAAGTGTTGCTTTTCCATTTAATATCGAAGTTGTAAATAAAGCTGAAAACCAGAAAGTTCAAATTACATATAGAGATATCGTAGCTAACCAGAGAGGAATACGTATCGATTTTGTCTTACCGGAAGATGCATCTGTTATTACATGGTAATAAAGATTACTTATATCGTTTTGTTATTATTATTGATTTTATCCTCGACTCTTATTTGTCAGGATGATAAAATCGTTGAAAAAGAACAGGAACTATCCCAGATCCAGGATCAAATATCCTCTCTCGAAAATGAACTGAAACAAAAATCTTCACAAGAAAAAAAATCCAATTCCACTTTAGAAAATTACAATAAGCAAAACCATCTGCTTAACAAGCTGGTTAACTCGTTGCGAAAAGAAGAACGAGAAAAACAAGTTCAGATAAATACAACCGGCAGCCAGATAAAATCTATTGAATCCGAGATAAATGTTTTACAGAATAATTATTCAAAATATGTTGTCGCGATTTATAAGAAGGGACAATACAACGAGCTTGAAAGTATTTTTGATGCTGCTTCACTTCAACAGGCAATTTATCGCGCTCAGTATTTGAAAAATTTTTCAGAGAGAAGAAAAGTAGATTTAGAGGATCTCAAAGAAAATAAAAAACTGCTTGAAGAAAAAAAGATTGAGCTGGAAAAAGAAAAGAAAGAAAAGTCTTACCTTGTTGCAAAAAAGCAGAAAGAAGAGCAGCTTCTGAAAAGAAAATTAGGTGAACGAAAAAAAGTACTCGATTCGATCAAAAAAGACAAGAAGGTGCTGCAAAATTCGCTTGATGCCAAAAGAGAAGCACATAAACAAATCGAAGATTTAATTACCGGGTTAATTGCAGAAGCAAAGCGAATGAAGGAAATTGAATTAAAGAAACAACAGCTTCTTGCTTCAGGTGACGGAACAATAATAAATGAATCGGAACTTTTTGATGAAACACCATTTAATGAAACTGAATCAATTATGTCAGGTTTTTCATCATTCTCAGATTTAAAAGGAACGATGATCTGGCCGCTGCGTAATGGCAAAATTTTAAAAGGATTCGGTGAAAATCGGAACAAAACTCTGAACACTATAACGATAAATTCCGGTGTTGATATAAAAGCATCGAAAGACGAAAGTGTCAGGTGTGTTGCCGATGGAATAGTATCAACAATCAACTGGCTGCCTGGCTATGGAAGCGTAATTATTATAACACATAAAGATGATTACCGGACTGTTTATGGTCATCTATCAGAAATTTATGTCAGCGAAGGTGATAAGGTGAATGGAGGTACTATTATGGCAAAAGTTGGTGAAAGCATTGATGGCAAAGTTCTTCACTTTGAGATATGGAGCTCACGCATAAATCAAAATCCGGAAAGCTGGCTTGCAAAGAAATGATTCAATCATTTAATCATTAATATTTTGTGTCTCAGTTATTTGAGCAAATCCAACCTTACAAAAATCTTTTAAAGAATTTTACATCTCTTTCTGTTTTACAGCTTACAAATTATTTATTTCCAATCATTGTTTTACCATATGTTGTAAGGATATTAGGACCCGATAAATACGGGCTTGTACAATTTGCTGCAGCTTTTAATGCATACTTCCTGCTTTTATGCGATTATAGTTTTGGGTTAACTGGCACAAGACTAATTTCACAACATAGAAACGATTCACAAAAACTGTCCGAAATATTTTCTTCAATAATTTTTATTAAAATAATTTTTTACATTATTACATTTTTATTACTGGTAATTTTAATTTATTCAATTGAAAGATTCCATGAAGAATGGCTTGTTTACCTGTTCAGTTCGGGGATGGTGCTTGGCAGCGTTCTTTCACCTTTGTGGTATTTCCAGGGAATTGAACAAATGAAATACATAACCATGTTGCAGGTTGCATCCAGAACCATTGCAACAATTTTTATTTTTATTTTGATTCAGACTAATTCGGATTATTTAATACTTGTTATAATTAATTCATCGTCACAGCTTGCAATTGGCTTGTCGGGTTTAATTGTTTGCATTTTAAAGTTTAAAATTCAAATTTCATTTCCAGGAAGTGACAGGATTATGAAGTTACTTAAGGAAGGCTGGAATATTTTTCTTTCTTCAATATCAATTAATGTTTATACTACTTCAAACACTTTTGTACTCGGACTTTTTGCGAGTGATACTGTTGTCGGATACTATGCTGCTGCAGATAAGATAAGAATCGCTTTCCAGGGGATGCAATCTACATTATCGCTGAGTGTGTTTCCCTTTGTGAGCAAATTGGTTAAAGAATCATACAGTGCTTTTATAAATTTTAACCGGAAACTTTTGAAAATATCAGTCGGGTCAGGCTTAATAGTCAGCTTGATATTATTTATTTATGCTGATGATTTGGTTAATATAATTCTAGGGAAAAGTTTTTCTCATTCAACCGATCTGCTCAGAATAATTTCTGTTTTACCAATTCTGATTTCCTTCAGCAATGTTTTTGGAATCCAAACTATGCTTCCATTGGGATATGATAAATCTTTTAATAAAATAATCGGTTTTGCAGCATTGGTGCATATTATATTATTACTAATTTTTGTTCCGCATTATTTGGCTGATGGCGTTGCTTATACTGTTGTGATAACAGAATCAATCGTGACAAGTTTTATGTTCGTTTATTTAAGATATAAAAAGATTAATTTATTCAGTTAATTATGTTTGACTATTTAATTGTCGGAGCAGGTTTTGCGGGTTCTGTGATGGCGGAGAGGCTTGCCAGTCAGCTAAATAAAAAAATATTAATAGTTGAAAAGAGAAATCATATAGGCGGAAATGCTTATGATGAGTATGACAAGAATGGAATATTAGTGCACAAATATGGACCTCATATCTTTCATACAAACAGCAAAAAAGTTTTTGACTATCTTTCACAGTTCACCGGGTGGAGATTTTATGAACATAAAGTTCTTGCAAAACTAAATGATGAGCTCTATCCAATCCCTATCAACAGAATAACATTGAACAAGCTTTATAATCTGAATTTACAGACTGAAAAAACTGTTCAGGATTATTACAATTCAGTGATGGAAAAAAGAAATCCGATACAGAATTCAGAGGATATAATTGTTAACCAGGTTGGTCGTGATTTGTTTGAAAAATTTTTTCGTGACTATACAAAAAAACAATGGAACCTCGAACCCAAAGAACTTTCACCTTCGGTTTGCGGAAGAATACCGGTAAGAACAAATGATGACTGCCGGTACTTCACAGATAAATTTCAATTTATGCCGAAAAAGGGCTACACAAAAATGTTTGAAAGGATGCTGAATCATAAAAATATAGAAGTAGTTTTAAACACAGATTATAAAAGCATTATAAACGAAATTAAATTTGATAAAATGATTTACACAGGACCAATTGATTATTATTTTGACTACCAGTTTGGCAAACTTCCGTATCGTTCAATCAGGTTTGAGTATGAAAGTTTTAATAAAGAACATTATCAGCCGACAGCGCAGATAAATTATGTTGATAACAGCCAACGATTTACAAGAGTTGTTGAGCATAAATATCTTTCTGATCAAAAAACAGAAAAAACTACCGTTAGCTTTGAATATTCACAAGCTGACGGCGAACCATTCTATCCGGTACCTACTGACGAAAATAAAAAATTATATGAGAAGTATCTGAATGAGGCTAAAAAACTAAGCTCCGTAAAATTTATAGGACGTCTTGCAGAATACCAGTATTATAATATGGACCAGGTTGTTGCAAGTGCGTTGCATTCATTCTCTGAGATGAAATTGTAATGATGAATTTTTACTTACCTTCAATAATTTTCGAATGAGCTTAACTTCAAAAAAATATATTTTATTGTTTGCTACTCTTCTAAAAATAGTGCTGATTGATAGATTACTACTTTTGAATTTTGAACTTCCTTTATGGGAGTGGGATGAAAAATTGCATTACAAGCATAGGAGAAATATAACGCGGAATTGGAACGATTATAATAAAAAGCCAATAATTATCAATGAATATGGGCAGCATGATGATTCATATCCGCTAAGAAAAGGAGAAAGGGAATTGCGGATATTAAATTTAGGTGATTCTATCACCATGGGTCATGGAGTTACAAAAGATGAAACATATTCAAAGTATTTAGAAATTATTTTATCAGATTCATTAAAAAATTTTCAGACTATACAAGCGATAAATACAGGAGTTCAGGGTTACTCTACTTTTCAAGAACTAGAGGTTTTGAGAAATCTTTTATACTTGCAACCTGATTTTGTTACTCTTGGTTTCTGCTTAAATGATATAACCGAACCATTTAAAGTGAATAAAAATCTTGGAGGTACAGGCCTTGATTACCACAGAGTAACACAAGCCCAAAATAAGTTTTTAAGTTATATAATAAATGAAACTGGTTTTGGCAGATTAATTCAGGAAATCAGAATAAGGCAAATTAATGCACATCAAGCAAAAGATGACGAAATTAATGAAATTAAAAAAATGTTATTGCATAAAGACGATACGGTATACCAAGCTCAATTCAATTTTACATTAAATAAACTATCAGAAATAATTTCACTTTGCAATGATAGAGGAATCAGTATAATAATCTTAATTTTCCCATACACTTTCCAAGTTGATTCAAATTTACGTTGGGTTCAGGATATTCTTAGAAAGGAACTGAATGAACACGGAGTACCGTGCATAGATTTTCTGGAATTATTTGAGAATATAACTCGATCAGATGCGAATAAGTTAAAACAGTATTATCTCGACGAAGATCATCTGACACCATTTGGACATAAAATAGTAGCAATGGAAATAAGTAAAATTATTTTCAATGAACTAAGATCAACAGTACATTAGATAACAATTCAGGCTGAGGACAGTGCAGTGAATGATTTAAATTATCGAGTATTATAAAACAATTAATTAATGGATCAATCTTTAGTTACTATAAATATTCTTTCGTTCAACAGGAAAGATGAATTAAGAAATACCTTAACTAAAGTTTATGAACAGGATTATAAAAACATTGAAGTTATTGTAGTAGATAATGCATCGACCGACGGAAGT
>DATDOL010000016.1:0-10253 GCA_035293265.1 Ignavibacteriaceae bacterium
CTTGATGATGACGCATACCCTGCTTCAAATGCTTTAATAGAAGCACTAAAAGAATTTTCTAATGAGGAAGTTGCTTGTATTACTATGAATCTGAAAGACTTAAGAAACGGTAACTATTATGATGGTGATTGGTTACCAAAAGAAAAAAATGAGAAGAGGTACTGGCCGATATTTGTTGGTTGTGCATTTATTGTAATGATAAAACGACTGCCGACAACATTTAGATTTCCCGATAAATATTTCCTCTATCAACATGAATTGCCAATGGCTGCGGAGATATATTCTAACAATAAAAAAATTTTATTTTCTCCGGAAATTCTTGCTTATCATAACTTCAAAGAACATACCGGATATAAAGTATTTAGTGACTCTTCGGCATTCAGAAACAATTTAAATTTTATTTGTTCTTATTTACCAAAACCATTGATGATTTTTTACTTTTTACAGAGTATCCTTTTTTATTTATCAAGGTCTTTGAGACATAAATGGTTTTCCGAGTATAAGAAGATAATTCTTCAAAATAAATTTTGGTTGAAAAGCAGACCGATCAGATTTCAATATTTTGTACAGCTTAGGCCTCTTCATCTCTTTAATTATCCATTATGGTCAAAGATATTTAAATGACAAAAGTCCTGATAGTTGTAAACGAACTGCTAAATACTTGCGGAATTTCAAAACATTTATTGTATTTTCTTAACGAGATGCAAGTGCAAAGAGAATTTGAATTTTCAATTCTCTGCGGAGGCGGTGATGCAATCAATGCATATAAAAATCTGTGCAAAGAAATAATCGTTAATGAAAAGATAAAACATGAAAACAGATCATACCTTAATTATTTTATCTCAATTGTAAATGTGGTCAGCCTCATAAAAAAAAATAATTATAAAATCATTCACTCGCATACGCATTATACTGCAAATATGAGTCACCTGGCTTGTAAGTTTACTAAAGCTACAGATATACAAACAATACACGGTGTCATTCCTGAAATCGGAAAATTGAATCATTTCGCAGGGAGTTTTATAATCTGTGTTAATGAACATGTCCTTGATTATATAAAAGAAAATAATTTTAAGCAGGAAAAAAAAATAAAATTAATTCATTGCGGAATCAAAAGTATTAATACTTCTTTAAAAGCAAACGATAATACTCTTAGAATTCTTGCAGCATCAAGGATAGTTCCTGAAAAGGGGCTTGATGTTTTTATTAAGGCAATTGCAATGCTTCCCATATCTGTAAGAGAGAAAGCAGAATTTATAATTGCGGGAAAGGGACCTTATGAAAAAGAAATTAAAAAAATAAATAATGAATTAGGTACCAAGGTAAAATTTATAGGAGAAGTGAGTGACCTGACCGAGATTTTAAAAACTACTCACATATTTGTTCTTCCCACTGTTTCAGATTCGGAAGGATTACCTTTGACTTTAATTGAAGCGGCATTGACTAAGAATCTTATAATCAGTTCCAGATACCGCGGAATAAGTCCTGTTTTTTCTGAAACTCTAGAATCTCTACTTTTTGAAAAGGGAAATATTCAAGAATTAGCAGATAAAATTCAGCATTCAATTAAAAATTATTCTAAGTATCAAAACACAATTGATTCTATCTTCGATAAGGTAAGCAAGGAATTCAGCATCAATAAAATGATTAATGAGATCACAAATTTATACAACGATACTGCATTATGAGTCTGACTGTTTTAATGACTATTTACAATTGTGCACCATACATTTCCCAGGCAATCAAAAGTATTTTATATCAGACTTATAAGGACTTTGAATTTCTGATCGTTGACGATGGTTCAACAGACATTACTGAAGAAGTCGTAAGACAGTTTCAGGACAAAAGAATCAGATATATCAAAAGACAGCATTATGGCAGAGCAGCATCACTAAATTTTGGTTTGAAGAATGCATCCAATGATTTAATTGCATTAATGGATGGAGACGATATATCGCATCCTGAAAGATTCGAAAAGCAACTAAAAAATTATTTTAATAAAACGAATGAAATAATTTTTTTATCGGTAGCATATTTTAGAAATAATAGAGTTCGGTTTACCGGGGATGTTAATATAACTGAAGAAAAATTTTATCAAAATTTGGCATTGCACGGACCATACAATAATTCAACAGCACTATTTAACAAAAATCATATTATGAATAATGGAGGTTATAACGAATCGCTGTTTATGAGTGAAGATCATGACTTATGGTTGAGGCTAAAAGATATAAGTATTTATAAACAAATACGTGAAATTCTTTATTTTATTCGACTGAGAGATTCGTCATTGAGTCACAATCATTTTCTGAAAACGAACAACATTACTTATAATATTTTAGAAAAATATTACAATAACTTGACTGATAATTTCAAATTGAATTCAATTGAAGAAGAAATTCAATTGAGAGGCTGGAGGGAGTTTTTTTATGGTAATATACCTTTGATGCGTCCTGAGTGGAGAAAACTGAAAATAAGTATATGGAATTACCGAATGTTAATTGCTTACTTAATTTCATTTCTCCCCGCAAAAATTATTAATCTTATGAAGTTTTACAGATTTCGTTTAAGATTTCATTACTGGTTCCAAAGAATTTCAAATGCTGATGCAATTCAAAAGAGATTTGGCCAGGTTCTAAATTTGCTTAACGATTAGGTGATAGGTGAAAAACGTCCTCCATTTACAGAATCAACTAAATATTGCTTGCGGAGTTTCAAAAAACATCTATTTGATAATCAAATATTCCGACAAGCGATATAAGCATTTTGTAGCCGCTTTAGGCGGTGATGGTTTTAACCGGTTTCATTCCATTAATAATTATCCTGAAAGTATTTCTGTTGGAACTCTACCATTACTAATTTTTCCAAGATTGATCATCTATATTATCGGGGCTTGTAAAAAGAATAACATCGATATTGTTCATTCACATCATCGGCAATTTGACACAATTGTTTGGGTCGTCAGTAAATTGCTTAAAGTTAAAACAGTAATGTCAGTTCAAAGTAAAGTATACGGTAAAAAAGTTTTAAGTTATAAATCAGATATTTTGATAGCATGCAGTGAAACGATAAAAAACCATCTAATAAATCATTTCAATATAAAGCCTGGACGAATCACTATTATTAATAATTGTGTAGACACTTCTGAGGTTATCCTGGTTCAAGACATATCATATTTAAAAAAGGAATTAAATATTCCAAACTCAGGAAATGTAATTGGATTTTTTGGAAGATTCTCATTCGAGGAAAAAGGGCTTGATTTACTATTAAAAGTTTTCAGCGAACTTATTTTAGAAGATGAGAAATTGTTCCTGCTCTTGATTGGAACAGGACCAGATGAAAAGTCAATTTTGGATTTTAAAAGAAGATATCCGGAACGTATAATATTATTTAATCCTCAAGATGACCTCACAAAATTTTTTTCATTAATCGATTTATTTATCCTTCCTTCAAGGGTCGATCCTTTTCCACATGTTATGCTGGAGAGTGGGTTTTTCAAAAAACCATTTGTTGGATCTAATGTTGATGGTATAGCTGAATTAATCAGGAACGGTGAAAACGGTTTACTTTTTGAAAAGGGGGAGACAGCAGGACTCAAAAATTGTATTGTTAAATTATTAAAAGATAAAAATTATGCGAATGAATTAGCACAAAAATTACACGAAGAAATAACCGATAAATATTCAGCTAAAACGATAATCCCAAAGTATTATTCTTTATATGACTCAATTACAGCAGGATAATTTATTCCTTAAATCTCTTAAAGTTTCGGAAACTGAAGTTTTAAAAAACATTCAGAGTGCAATTGATAACAACTCGGGCAAGTTGGTTACTTATTTTAACCAGAATTCTTTTAATGAATATTATTCGAATCCGGAATTCAGGAAAATTTTACAATCAAATTTTGAAATTTTCAGTGACGGCAAGGGAATGTCATTTGCTCTTAGATATTTATTTGGTATAAAAGTAGATAGATTTAATGCTACAGATCTGTACACCCGGTTATTTGATAAATTTTATAACGGGAATATACCGGTGTATATTATTGGAGGAAATTATGATAACAAGACTCTCAATGAAAAAATTAAGGATAAAGTGATTCTGGCAGGTTATACTAACGGATACTTTGACAATGAAGAAATTGATTCTGTGATTGGAAAAATAAAAAATACTCACGTAAAAATTATTGGCCTGGGGATGGGAACTGCGAATCAGGAAATATTAGCAGCACAGATTTCGTTACAGGTTAAAAATTGTATTATTTTATGCGTGGGTAATTTTTTTAACTTTTATCTTGGTATAACCAAACGCGCACCGAAGTTTATCAGAAATTCGGGACTGGAATGGGCTTACAGATTATTTCATGAACCAGGAAAACTTTGGAAGAGATACCTGATAGGGATTCCGAAATTTTTAATCAAAGTAATCAATTTAAAATATTTATAACTATTCATGATTATAATAATTAGCAGATATACGTTACTAGTTATTTTATTGTTTACTTTGAATCTTTATCCTCAAAGTAAGCATAATGTAATCACCGATGGCGCAACTTTAATTGTTCAGGTTAATGATATTGTTCCTGAATTTAAAGAAGAAAAATCAACTGGAATAACAAAAAGAGACTACTATAAATTTACTGATCCCTCAAATCCAGGAACATATAAATTACCTTCCTTAAATGTTTTTCTTGCAATCCCCGCGAATTCAATAGTTAAGATTAGTGATACGGAATTTGATTCAAGAATTGATGAAAAAGTTATTCCTGTTCTTAATCCTGAAGCTGTACTTAATGATTCAGTAATTGTCTATCGTGATAAAAATTATTCGGAGATCAGTAATTCTAACCAGGTTCCACTCATACAGATTGAGAAATATTTTTGGTTCAGAGAGTTTTATATAGTTCAACTAAAGGTAAATAATTTCCGGTTTCATCCTGACAAATCAAATATTGAAATTCTTTCGAATATTAATTTTAAAGTAAATATTTCACCGGCCGTTAATTTTATTTCGAGCTCCCCTCTTCAAATAAAAACAGATTATGATAAAGCTCTGTACAATCTGATATCAAATTCTGAAATTGCTGAACAGTTTAGAAATGAGAATACGATATTACTGGATGATACAACAGGGAACTGGATTGATTACAATGCAACTTATGTAAAAATAGGAATTATTGAAGATGCAGTTCACAGAATCACTCATGCCGACTTAACTGCTTTAGGAATCAATACGAGCTTAATTGACCCGAGAACATTCAAAATTTACGAATCGGGAAGAGAGTTGGATATACTGGTATTGGGCGAGAATGATGGTGTTTTTGATCAAAATGATTTTATAGAATTTTGGAGCCATAAAAACTATCCTGGTAAATCCTATCATATAATTAATGAAGATGACGAAGAATATAATGAATATCTTAATAGATATACTGATACCACATTTTATTTCTTAACCTGGAATCCTAATAATGGTAATCGTGCTGATACAATAAATATTGATCCTACTGGCATTAATGACACTTTATTTTACTATTCAAAATTATTGCATTTTGAGGTAAATCCATTTTTTGATTTTAATGATAACAATGAAGTTGCAAATCAAACTCCCAGCTGGAACAAAAATAAAACCTGGTACCGGCATACTTTAATTGCTGCACGAACTTATAATGTAACTCTGGACGAAATTTTTCCTGATCGGAATGCAGGCATTCATGCAAAAGCAGTAAGCTGGGCCTCAAGCATTGAAACAAATTCCCACCAGGTTAAATTATTAATTAATAATGTGCTTATTGATTCCAATTCAATTGACAGATTTAATCAATTATTGTTATCAGGTGAGCGGAATTCCTCCAATTTAATCAGCGGAACTAATCAAATTAAGCTTGAAAATATTCCTAATGGGAGTGATCCGAATGGATTACTGGTTGACTGGTTTGAAATTGAATACCCCAGGAATCTGAAATTAACCAACGACTCTTTGTTTTTTAAAGTATCAGATGACATCATTCCCGGACTCAAGATTTTAAAAATATTAAATGCTAATGCCGTCGAATACAGGATTTATAAAGTACATCCTGAATTCAAAATTGTTACGAACTACCAGGTTAGTTCCTCAACAATTGTTTTTGCCGATACGGTTTTCCCGGGTGACGAATATTATATCCTAAGCACAATCAAAAGTGTCAGTCCAAAATTTTTTCAGGTTAAAAATTTTGTTAACATCAGAAGCATTACAGATCAAACCGATTATATTGCTGTCACGCATCCGGGTTTTCTGTTATCTGTACAAAATTATATTCAGTCAATTGCTAATTATTACAGCCTTACTACATCCGCATTCAATGTTTATGATATCTTTGATGAATTCTCATTCGGATATCCTTATCCTGAAGGTATAAGACTTTTTCTGAATGTTTTTTACAACAATGTTCAGCTGCCGAAGCCGCAGTATCTTAATTTAATCGGCGATTCTAATTATGATTACAAATATTTTACCGGCACTACGGGCGGAAAAAATTATGTTACATCATTTGGAAACCCGGTAGGAGATAACTGGTTTGCAATCTGGGATTTGACCGGGGTTCCAATTCCACAGCTTAAGGTAGGAAGAATCCCGATAAATAATTCCTCTCAGCTTTCATTCTACTTAAGTAAAATAGATAACAATGAAAGCGGAGCATACGATGCGTGGAACAAGAGATATTTATTTTTCTCAGGTGGAATACAGACAAGTGAGTACGATATTTTAAAATCAGTCAACGATTCTCTAATCAACCGCCTTATCATACCACGACCAGTTGGCGGCGACTTCACACATTTTTATAAAACCGCTTCACCTCCTTCTGATTTCGGACCTTACACACCTGATCAGATTCAGGACGCAATTTATAATGGTGGTTTATTTATTTCTTATATCGGTCACAGCGGAACTGCAACGTGGGATAACAGCATCAATGAAACCAATCAATTATTCAATGGTGTAAACCGGAATCCGCTGATAACAGATTTTGGCTGTTCAACAAATAAATATGCAGAACCACAAATCGTGTGCTTTGGTGAAAGATTTCTCTTCAATCAAACCGGTCAGGCGATTTCTTATGTTGGTAATTCGTCACTCGGTTTTCAATCAACTGCCATCAATGTTCCAATATTATTTTATGAGAGCGTAGTTTCGGATTCTATTTCAGAGATCGGAAATGCAAATCTTCAATCTAAAATAAAATTATTTGCCCTGTATGGAAATAATTCGGTAAACCGGGTTTTTTCGTTATCTAATATTATTCTTGGTGATCCTGCTGCCCGCATAAAAATACCGAAACTTTCAAATTTCAGAATTTCTTCTTCGGATATAGTTTTACAATTACCGGTTATAACAGATAACCTGGATTCGGCAGAATTTAATATTGCTTTTAATAATTTCGGAACAGCTGATACAGGATTAGTAGCATTAAATATTGTCCAAATTTTTGGTTCGACAATTATTAAGAATGTAACGTTGAATCTTCCAATCCCGGCTTATTCGGATACTATTTCATTCTGGGCCATTGTTAAAGATTTACCTGGTAACCATACACTCGATATAAATATTGATCAGGATAATTTAGTCGAAGAGATATATGAAAACGATAACTCATTAACATTTCAGTTTAATGTTGCCTCAAGCTCACTTAGGGATTTTCTTACTTCACGATTTGAAAATTCTTCAATTCAATCTTTAAAATTATTAAATCCGTCAACGGCAATATTTAACCCATTCACTGTTGAAACTCAAATTTCTCAGGACATTGATTTCACTAATCCGAATTCGATAATAACAAATCCAGATACAATCATCACGGAAGTTTCATTCCCATCGTTGCCCGCTGGTTCAAGAAATTATTTAAGATACAGGATAAACGCTCCCGGTGGTAGTTATGGAATCATAAAATCATTTTATAATGAATTCGATTCAAAATTTTTACTCAACGATTCTTTAGCTTTTTCCTTGCAGGAACTGAACAATCTACGATGGGAAAATAATTCAGTTCAAATAGTACCCGATACTGTGAATGTTTCAGTATTATCAGCCGGATGGCCTACTTCAACTTGTGTGATAGCAAAAGATGGGATTAATCTTTTATCAAATACTTTTTTTGCCGGGATGGGCATAGTTGTTTTTGATAATGTGACTTTGGAAGTTGATACATCTGCGTGGTTTCAGTTGTTCAATCAACCTGATAGTGTTGAGGCCCTGGCTAATTTAATCGACTCAATTCCTACCGGAAAAATTGTTGCAATAGGAGTGGCAGATGATGCAGCTAACAATATGTCGCAGCATTTGAGGGATGCAATTAAAACTTTGGGAAGTGCAAAAATTGATTCGCTGGTTTTCCGGGGACCTTGGGCGATTATCGGATGGAAAGGTGCACCAACCGGAACCGTTCCTGAGGAAGTACGACCGGCACTGCCGCTTCAAAGTGTTTTTATTGATACATCTTATATAGTTCAATCTGAGTCGGGAAATTTAACTTTAAATGAAATCGGGCCTGCTGGCAGGTGGACAAAGATTGAAACAGTTGAAAATATTCCTGGTGATGCTTCCTCGCAATACTACCTTTATGGAATTCAATTAAACGGACAAACAGATTCTTTGGGTTTACTGACATTTCAAAATGGAATATCCGATATAAGTTTTCTTGATCCAAAACTCTATCCAAAGATAACAGTTGTGGGTGAATACAAGGTTTCTTCAGCTAATATTTCTCCGTCAATCAGGAAAATTGCCGTTGATTTTAACGGCACTGCTGAACTAGCCACCAACTACCAGGTTGTCAGCATTTCAAAAGATACAGTTACAACCGGTGAAGATGTAACATTGAATTTTTCTGTCTATAATGTTGGTGAAACCAAAGCCGACAGCTTTAATGTTAAAGTCGAGCTGGTTAACCAGGATAACACAAGGCAGATTATTTTCGAACAAAACCTTGATTCGCTTAATGCAAATAGTAAACATTACTACCAGGTCAATTTCAATACTGCTTCGACTACAGGACTTAAGTCATTCATGATTAATGTCGATTCTGAAAATGAAATAATAGAAATGTACGAGGATAATAATTTTTATTCGATCCCGTTTTTCATTCAACCGGATACAACTACACCGACTTTACTGTTAACAATTGACGGCGGTGATATCCTCGATGGCGAATACATTTCTGCCGAGCCAGTCGTTCACATTGAATTGTACGACCAATCATTGATACCTATTACAGACCCTGGCTATGTTGAGATTTACCTCAATGATGAATTAATTCCTCCGGACACTTCAATAGTGAGTTATCAGTTTTCTGCAACCAATCCAAAAGTGGTTGTTGATTTTTTACCTGTGCTGGCTGATGGTGAATATTACCTGAAAGTTCTGTGGAAAGATTCACGCGGAAATATTGTAGATTCCAGCGGAGTTGAAAAATTCTTCCTTGTATCAAATGAAGCTAAACTGCTTTTTGTTTATAACTATCCCAATCCATTCACAAATGAAACTCATTTCACTTTTAAGCTGACTCAAATTCCCGATGAAATAAGAATTAAGATTTTCACAATTGCAGGAAGACTTGTAAGAGAACTCTCAATAAGCTCTGCATGGCTTGATTATGATTTTAACAAAATCAGCTGGGACGGAAAAGATGAAGACGGCGACCTGCTTGCAAACGGTGTTTATCTGTACAAGGTGATTATGAAAGCCGGCGATAAAACTGAAGATGTTACGCAGAAACTGGCGATCGTCAGATAGTTTAGCCAGCACAATTTCAGGATAGCAGAAAAACAATTTTCAAAAACCAGTAAAGGGATTCTATGAGGCTTCATTCTATTTTTAATGGTTTGATGAAACCGAATATTTATAAATCTATTATTTTATTTATAGTGCTTGTATCAATCCCGACTTATGGTCAGACTGGTTCAGAAAATAAATCAATAAACAAAAAATACCCTGATGCACCGGCGGTTAAGAGTATCTCCATCTATGAAATTAATTCAGAAGACACAATCGGTACAATTATGAGCCTGGAAATTTTTAATCAAAAAGGTTTGAAAACCAAACACATTGAGTATGATTACAACGGCGTTGAAAAAGCTAAGGAAAATTTTGAATACGACGAAGATGGAAAAGTGATAAAAATTTCTGCTGAAGGCAAAACTTCTACTCTTAGTTATAATGAAAAAGGACTGATTGGTACGATCGATTCAGAAGAATTAATAATTGAGTTTCTTTAC
>DATDOL010000017.1:0-24543 GCA_035293265.1 Ignavibacteriaceae bacterium
ACTTCCCACCTCGCTCTTAAATTTAAAGTATCGGGATAAAAAGAAAACCTATCTGAATAATTAAATGGTTCGGGCCAGCCATAATTAAATTCACCATCTTTATTTACATCGAGAAAACACCAGAGAAAATATTTTCCCGGCTCGATCCTATTAAATTCAAATGATTCATTTGTAACATTCTTCTTATACACAAGTTTATTATCTGATGTATTCTCCAGCACCAATACAGGAGAGTCCCCAAAACCTATATTAATAATTTTACCACTTATCCCTGTGAAATCCATTTCTGAAATTGTTTTAAATCTGAATATGTAAAGTGAATCGAATTTATTGCCCGCTACATCAACAATGTTATTCAAATCTATTTTTATGATATAATCTTTTTCAGGTTTTAGATCATCTAATGTCTTGATTAATATTGTTCCGTTATCCGGAAATGAAATATCAAAAGGTATATTTTTACCGAGAGTATCTGAAAAAGAAATTCCTTCTATAATTTTGCCAGGAGCAAATGCATCATTAAAAGTAAATTTGAATTCAGGTTTGATAAACTCAACCAGGCTGTTAATGGCAGGAATAGTCGAGATTATATTCGGAGGAATTGTATCAGGCTTATCACTTACGGTTAGCAATGAGAAATCTTTTTGAAAAACATAATTGCGAGGATTTATTATGCTGTCAACAAATAAAAAATAACTGTTTCCCAATGATAACCTTTCATCAATAACTAAAACCATTTCTTCAGGTTTGGTTTTTCCTATAAATGCATATTTAATATTTTTCCTAACTGCAGAAGTTGAATCAAATAAATAAAAGTTATCTGGTTTGATCATTGCCGGGTTGATCTCGCTAGTGAAAGTTAGTAAAATATGATAGTCATCAGTCATAATGCTGCTGACAAGCCGTGTTACGGATGTATCAGCACTAAATAATAAAAATTTAAGATTTGTAAATAACGTATCCGTTTCATTGAGTGTAATATCTCTGAAAGGAATTCCGATTTCATCCTGCTCTGATTGGAAAATCAAATCTCTGAAATTGTCTCTTACAGCAAAAACCCTGTAATCACCTGAAGCTAATCCTTTCAGTGAAAAATTCCCATCGATACCGGATTGAGAAACATAATCCGGTTTGCGACGTAACAAAGTGTCTGTATCACTGTTCAGCCTGAATGCATAAATTAAAATTCCCTCCATATCCATTCCATATATTTTTCCCGAGATTTCTTTTGTGTCAATCTTTGCACCGGTAGAGAATGCAAATGAGTAAGATTCTGCCATCCGGTTCCTGTTATTCAAATCGACAACATCAGTGCCGATGGTTATAGAATAAGTTATATCTTTTTTCAGCTCTTCGGGAAAAGTTATTGTAACAGTGGTTCCTGTCCATTCGTATTCAAGAGTTTTTTCAATATAAGGTGAAATAAAAATTGCTTCCTGCAGTGATCTTTTATCAACATACTCAGAAAATTCTATTTCAATATAATTCTTATCAAAATTAATGGTGCCCTGTTCCGGATAAATATTTACAATCTTTGGCGGAATTTTATCTACCTCACCGCCAGGCGGCGGTAATTGGTTCGCACATCCAAGCAAGAAAAAATATAAAAGTAATTCTGCCAGGCAAAACGAGAGTGGAAGCTGAAAGATAAAAGTTTGTAATATGATTATTTGTTTTTGCAGCATAAAAATTTCCAATGTTAATTTTATTTCTTCATTTGCTTCCTGAATTCTCTTACGTTCCGGTTATGCTCTGCCAATGATTTACTAAATTTATGTCCATCATTTCCATCAGCCACAAAGTAAAGATACTTGTTATCTTCGGGAAATAAAGCAGCGAGTATTGCTTTTGCACCAGGATTGTTAATTGGACCTGGTGGCAGTCCTGAATATTTATATGTGTTGTATGGTGAATCGATTTGCAGGTCCTCATATAATAATCTTCGCCAACCATCAGGCAATAAGTATTGAATTGTCGGGTCTGCTTGAAGTCTCATACCAATCCTTAACCGATTATGATATACACCTGAAATTATGGGCATCTCTTCCTCCAGATTCGTTTCACCTTTGATAATAGAAGCTAAGGTTAATATTTCATGTCGTGTAAAACCAAGTTGCCTGGCTCTTTCTTCTAAGCTATCAACAAAGAAGTCATTCAAACCATTATAGAAAATCCCAAGCAATTCTTCCGGTGAACTTCGTTCATAAACTATATACTCTTTTGCAAAAAGATAACCTTCAAGTGAGCTTAAATTTAATCCAAGTGCATTAATAAATTCTTGATTGAATGCAATGTTTACAAAATTTGATGAATCAATAAAAATATCACGTTCAAGTTTGTATGCCAGCCATTTAATAGTTTGCCCGTCACTAATACTGACCGATCTTTCAAATTCGCATTCACCTGAAATAAAATAGTCAAGCAAATCCAGGTAGCTTAGTCCGTTTGGTAGGTGGAATCTTGCTGCCCTGACTTTTCTTTCTGCTCCGTAAATAAATGCAGCAATTCTGAAATTGATTTTATTCGGGATTACACCTTTTTCATATAATCTGTCAGCCACTGAAGAAAACGCCTCACCTTTTTTAATATCGAATTGAACAGGTTCTTTGACAGAATAATAATTTGGTGTGAAGAATATATTATAAAATAATAACAGCAGGAAAATGAAAACTGCAAAGATCAGAACGGATTCCCACCTGTATAATATTTTTTTCAGATCAATTTTCAATATTGAATATGATTTCTATTTTATGAATTGAATATAATTATTGATAAGATAAAAATTGATTCTCTTTTAAAGATGGGTACGGACTATAATTTAAATCGTGAATAACTCCGGATTCAAACAAAGTTTTGCCCCTGAAAGCAATCATTGCTGCATTATCACCGCAATATTGAATATCCGGAATTATTATTTTTTTCTTATACTTAACTGCCAGGTTTGTTAGCTCACTTCTTAATGATTTATTTGCCGCAACACCGCCGACTAAACTCACTGAGGCACAATCCTTAAATTGATTTAATGCTTTCTCACATTTCTGAATCAAAGCAGTCACAATTGCTTTCTGAAATGAAGCTGCGATATCATTTAAATCTTTCTTCGGGATATTATCAGCTATTGAATATTTTTTCTGAATATATCTCAGCACTGAAGTCTTCAATCCGCTGAATGAAAAATTAAACTGATCATGTAACGAAGCAACCGGGAAATCAATTTCATCAGCATTACCGCTTTCAGACAATTCCTGGATCTTAGCTCCTCCCGGATATCCAAGTCCAAGTAATTTAGCGACTTTATCAAAAGCTTCGCCTGCCGCGTCATCAACAGTCGTTCCTAATTGGAATATTTCATGATAACTTTTAACATAAAGTAATAAAGTATGCCCACCGGAAACAACCAGAGCGATGAAAGGAAATTCAGGTTTGTCTTCCATCAGAAATCCTGAAAAAACATGCCCTTCTATATGGTTCACACCGATGAAAGGTTTCTTCAGAGAGAATGTTAATCCTTTTGCGAACGTTAATCCGACCAGCAAAGCACCAATTAAACCAGGTCCGGCAGTTGCACAGATAACATCAATTTCTTTTAATTGCAGATTGGAAATTGATAACGCCTTTTCCAAAAGTGGTTTTAAAATCTGAAGATGAGCTCTGCTGGAAAGTTCAGGAACAACTCCGCCATATTCACGATGAAAATCCTGTGAAGAAATTAAGTTTGCTTTGAGTTTGTCTCCCGATAGGACAGCAACCGAGGTTTCATCACACGAAGTTTCAATTCCTAAAATGTTCATCACCTGAAAGCAAAAAATTCTTTAACAATATGCCCGGCAATGTTTGGATTTTCCTGGAGCCTTCTGATTGAATATGCATACCAGTCTTTCCCATAAGGAACATAAATTCTTATCCTGTATCCGTCATTACTGATTTTGTCACGGAGGTCCTCTCTTACACCAAGAAGCATCTGGAATTCAAATTTGTCTTTAGGAATATTCATTTCTTTTATGATACGGTATGATTCATCGATCAGGTATTTATCATGTGTAGCTATCCCAACATAATTACCGTTTTTAAGAATCCTCTTGAGGACCTTCAAATAATTCTCGCGAATAGTCTGCTTATCTTTATATGATATTTCGGGTGGTTCAATATAAATTCCCTTACACAACCTGTAATTAGTGCCAAGCTTATTTAATATGACGGCATCGTCATAAGTTCTTTTCAGGTATGCCTGCAGAACAATACCAACATTTTTATACTCCTGAAAAATTTTTTTATAAACATTTATAGTTAAATCGGTATAAAGAGAATCTTCCATATCTATTCGAACAAAACTGTTTATCTCTTTAGCTCTCTGAATAAGTTCTCGTATTTGACTGCAGGCAAAATCTTCACTGATACTTAAACCCATTTGAGTTGGCTTTATAGAAAGGTTTGCATTTAATTTATTCTCATTGATCGCATCCAAAACTTTAAGAGCTTCAAGTTTAGCCGACACAGCTTCTTGTTCATTGCTAATTGATTCTCCAAGCACATCAAGTGTTGCAAGAATTCCTTTTGAATTTAATTCTTTTACTTTATTTATTGCATCATTTAAAGTATTACCCGCAATGTAGTTTTTAGAAAAGAACCATACTGCTTTAGCTGGCATTATCTGAACGGTTTTAACAAGCAGATTATGAAAGATGGACACAAAAACTCCTGAAAAAGTGATTCCGAAAACTACGGCATTTTTCCTTCTTCAGGAAATGAAAAAGTCAAGGGTCTGATATTGTTTTGATTGTAAATAAAAGAAACTCCGCTTTCTTTTGAAGTTCAGAAACAGAATCATTATTGTAAAAAACGAAATCCGCTTTTTTAATTTTGATTTCCTGGTCTAATTGATTTGCATCTCTTCTTTTAAATTGATCAGCTGAAAACCGTGCAGACGAGAGAATTCTTTTTTTGCGAATTTCAGTATCAGCAGCAATCACAACAATATAATCAAACAGCTTTTCAATTTTAACCTCATAAATCAGAGCAGACTCAACGAATACAAAATTATTTGTGCTGAAATATTCATCACAAAGTAAATCCGTTTTTTTTATTACGGCTGGATGGAGAATTGAATTTATTCTCTGCAGTTTAGCTTTGTCTGAAAAAATCTGCCCGGCAAGGAATTTTTTGTTGACGCCGTTATTAGTATAAGAATTTTCCCCAAATTCTTTTTTTATTTTTCTTATTACAGTAAGATCACTTGCAAGAATTTCTTTTGAAAGTTCATCAGCGTTAATAACAGGAAATCCCTTTTCTTTCAGGTAATCGGCGAACATACTTTTCCCGGAACCGATACTCCCTGTAATTCCAATTTTAAGTTTTCCTTTCTTCATTCAAATTCAGCGACAATCATTTCAAACAAGAATATTTACTTTGCGTAGCCGATCTTTCTTACTTCCCTGATGACAGTAACTTTAATTTGTCCGGGATATTCCATTTCATTTTCTATTTTTGCTGCAATATCTTTTGCTAATTTATCTGCCAGAAAATCATCCACTTTATCATGTTCAACAACTACTCTTACTTCTCTTCCCGCCTGGATTGCATAAGTTTTTGCAACACCTTCAAATGATTTTGCGAGTATCTCAAGACTTTCCAATCTTTTTACATAACTTTCTAATGGTTCTCTCCGTGCACCCGGCCTTGCTCCGCTGATTGCATCTGCAGATTGAACAAGTGCAGCAATCGGGTGTTCCATTTCTATATCTTCGTGGTGTGAACCAACTGCATTAACAACGATTGGATGCTCTTTGTATCTTTTAGTTAAATCATAACCGACTAAAGCATGAGGACCTTCAACACTTTTATCAACCGTTTTGCCGATATCATGTAAGAGTCCTGCTCTTTTTGCAAGGTTTATTTCCAATCCCAATTCTGCAGCCATAATACCTGTAAGATAGGCAACCTCGACACTATGCTGAAGAAGGTTTTGGCCGAAGCTGGATCTGTACCTCATCTTTCCTATGTGCTTAACTAATTCGGGGTGAACATTGTGCAATCCGAGTTGAAGAACTGTATTCTCACCTTCACGGATCATTTCTTCTTCAAGCTCAACTTTTACTTTTTCGACAACTTCTTCAATTCTTGCAGGATGAATTCTTCCGTCTGCAATCAACCGTTCGAGTGAAACTCTGGCTACTTCCCTTCTGAACTGATCGAACGAGGATAGAATAACAGCTTCAGGAGTATCATCAACTATTACATCAACGCCTGTGCAGGATTCAAAGGAACGGATGTTTCTTCCTTCTTTCCCGATTATCCTTCCTTTCATTTCATCATTCTGAATTTGAACAACTGAAACGGTTGATTCTATGGAGTGATCTGCAGCGGTTCTCTGAATGGATTGAACAATGATTTTCTGCGCTTCCTTTTTAGCATCCAATTTGGCTTTATCGATTACTTCTTTTATCAATTGAGTTGAATCAATCTTAGCCTGGTTCACCATATTCTCAATAAGCATACTTTTCGCTTCTTCGGAAGTAAGGCCTGAGATTTTCTCAAGCTTTTCATTCTGAGCATTTTCTAATCGTAAAACTTCCTCCTGTTTCCTTCCAACAGAGGTTTTTAATTCCTCAAGATCTTTCTCAATTTTTTTATTTTCTCGTTCCTTCTGAAGTACGAGATCAAATTTCTTTTCACTATTCTCCTCTCTTAAGGAAAGCTGCTTTTCAAGATTCCCAAGTTTTTGCTTTCTCGATTGGATATCTTTATCAAACTCAAGTTTCTTCTTGTACCATTCGTCTTTAACTTCTAATAATTTCTCCCTTTTAATATTTTTTGCTTCTTTATCAGCATCAGCAATTATTCTTTTGGTTTCCTCTTCGGCAGAAGCCAGGCTTTTTTTACCCAGCCTTGAGTTAAACATCCATCCTAAGTAAAAGAAAACAACAATCACCACTACGAGCATGGGTATAATCAGTAATACATCCATTTTTCCTCCGGTGTTGGATTATTTTTTAAACACCGCTTCTGCCGCCCCGTGATTAATAGGAAAAACCCTAGTTAGTCACAGTGGGAATCTGCTCGAACGCTTTTTACTTCCACTGTTGCATGTGCAAACTTCAAAACGAATTTGAAGTTGAGGCCTGTAATACACGCCGAAGTCACACTCCCAAATAAGAAATGTTAGTTTTTCATATTGTTAGAGCGGCAGTGCGGTAATGCTTAAGATGGGTCGGACAATTCTGGTTCGGTTAAGAGAAGCTTTAGTTTCTTTACTTTATCAGAAGCCTGAATTAAAAATTCGCGGTTTTTATTTTTTTCGATAAATAGATCATAAGCAATATTTAGACATGCAATAATCGCGATAGTTTGCGCAGGCTGATCCGGAAGTTCCTCTTTGGTTTCTTCCATAACTTTGTTCACATAAATAGCTAGTTCCTTAGCTATTTCCTCATTCTCAACTAGTAAAGAATATTCCTTTTCAAATATTTTTATTTTTAGCTTCTTCTTTTCACTCATTTATGTCTGGTCCATCTTCCTAACAAATTAATTAAGAACTTAAACCTATCTTTCTACAGATAATTGATGATCAATTCTTTTAACTAAATCTTTTATCTTATCTTTTAAAGATTCTCTTTCCTCCAAAGTTAAAGATTTAAAATTAATATTCTCCTTATCTTTTTTAATTTTTTCGACATCAGTTTCAAGCTCAGAAATTCTTTTCCGAAGAAGAAGCCTGTCCTCCTGAACCTCATTTAATGATACTTCGAGTTCATTACTATGCTCAATTGTATCATTAAACTTGTTTTTAAGGATGACGATTTGAGATTCCAGATTGTTTAAATCGCTTATCAGGAGTTCGTATTTTGCTAGATCCACAGCTTAGTTTCCTCTTAAGTGAGCATCGAAATTTTTTACAACAAGGGTGATAAGATTTTTAAAATCGTTATCAACTTCTTCTTCAGTTAATGTTCTGTTCCAATCAAAGTATTCCAAATTAAATGCCATGCTTTTTTTATCGTTTCCGAGTTCTTTACTTTCAAATAAATCGAAAATTGACACCGATTTAAGTAATTCTGAGCCATTTTGAATAATAAATTTCCGAACACTTTCAAAAGTCACATTCTTATCGAAAACAAAGGCCACATCCCTGCTGACTTTAGGATATTTCAGCGGTTCAGCAAATAGTCTTTTATTTTGGGGAACATCTTTCAATTTCCCTAAATCATATTCAAAACAAAAAACGTTTTGTTCGATATCAAAATATTCAAGGAAATCAGATTTTACTTGTCCGCCCGCACCAATAACCGAATCTTTAAGGATTTTTTCAAAATAGTTATCGTAAATACTTTTTTCATTAGCATTATATGAATCAATTAAAACATTGTCAAGTGAAATCTTACGATTAAATGCGTTAACCAAACCTTTAAGTGAATAAAAATCATAACTTTCGTCCCGGGTATGCCATTGCCGATTGGTTTTAAACCCGGTCAGAATCAGAATCAATGAAGTAATCTCGGTAAAGTCCTCGAAACTTTTTATTGGATCATTTACTTTTAAATTAAAAACATTTCCTATTTCGAACAGAGCTAGATTTTTTTCGCCCTTCTTTATATTATTTGAAACAACAGTTAGTGCTCCAGGAATTAATGAGGTACGAAGATAATTCATATCACTGCTGAGAGGATTTGAAATTCCAATTGCGGAACCTGTCAGTGAAGCAAGCTTATAAGACTGAAGCGGATTATTAATAATTTCATTAAGTTCAAGCTCGGTTGCTGTATCTCGTAAGATTTCATGAAACTTTGAATCATCTGTTTTGCGATCAAGTGTAATACTAATTTTACTTATCGTTGGAATCTTATCATAACCGGATATCCTGGCAATTTCTTCTATCAGGTCAACTTCTCTTTCTATATCAGGTCTGAATGTCGGAACGACAGTTAATAGCGTATCCCCTAAATCTTTAATAACATTAATTCCAAGTTTGTTTAAAATCCGTACAACATTAGATTTAGCAACTTCATAACCAAGCAGTTTTGTAATTCGTGTAAGTCTTAATTTAATTTCTTTTGATAAAATTTTAAATGGATAAATATCAATCGTGCCTTTAGCAATTTTCCCGCCGGATACTTCAGCCATTAACTGAGCTGCCCTTTCTGCAGCCCAGATAGTATTTGAAGGATCGGTTCCTCTTTCAAAATGGTAAGAAGCATCTGTCGAAAGTCCAAGATATTTTGAAGTTCTTCTGATACTGGCAGGATTGAAATACGCACTTTCAATTAAAATGTTTGTCGTTTTTTCAGTCACTTCTGAATTTTCACCACCCATCACTCCGGCTACCGCAACATATTTTTCTGCATCACAGATCATCAGAGTATTTTCAGATAATTCTCTTTCTTTTGAATCAAGAGTTTTGAACTTGGTTTTTTCCCCAGTACTCTTAACAACAATTTTATGTCTGGCGAGCAAATCAAGGTCGAATGCATGCAGCGGTTGACAGGTTTCATGTAAAACAAAATTTGTTACATCAACAATATTATTAATTGGCCTTAAACCGATACTCTTTATTCTTTTTTGCAGCCAATCCGGAGAAGGTTTTAGTGTAACTTCGGTTATAACTCTTGATGAATAACGAGGGCAATTTAGTTTATCTTCAATTTCAACCGAAGCTAAAGTGTGAACATCAGTTTCACTTTCTTTCAATTCAATTTTGGGAATTCTTAATTCCCTGTTAAACAATGCACATAAATCCCTTGCAACTCCTAAGTGTGAAAGTGCGTCAGGGCGGTTTGGTGTGACTGCAATTTCAAGAATTACATCGTTCAGACCGAGTGCTTCAGAGATGGATGTGCCGGTTTTAAACTCACCTTCAAGAACTAAGATTCCTGTATGATCATCACCAAGTTCTAGTTCATCTGCTGAACAAATCATTCCTGAAGATTCAATATCACGCATTTTAACTTTTGCGATTTGAAGTTTGGTTTTTGGCACAACCGCACCTGGTTTTGCCAAAACTACTTTTTGACCTTCAGCAACATTTGGAGCTCCGCAGATTACCTGGACATCCTGGCTACCATCATTTACTTTGCAGATAGTAAGCTTGTCTGCATTCGGATGTTTCTTAACCTCGGTTATTTTTCCAACGATCAGGTTTTTATAAAGAACATTCTGATCAACAAAATCTTCAACCTCGAGACCAGCCATTGTGAGTCTGTTTACAATTTCTTCAACAGAAATTTCACTCAGATCTATATAATTTTTAATCCAGTTCAGTGATATTTTCAAACTGGTAACTCCGTTTTAAAATTGTTTCAGGAACCGTATATCATTTTCAAAGAAAATACGGATATCATCTATACCATATTTCATCAATGCAATTCGTTCAATGCCCATTCCGAAAGCATAGCCTGTATACTTTTCAGCATCATAATTAACATGCTTAAAAACATTTGGATCGACCATACCGCAGCCAAGGATTTCGAGCCAGCCAGTACTTTTACATAATTTGCATCCTCTGCCCTCACAATTGAAACAGCTTATATCCATTTCAGCGCTTGGCTCGGTAAATGGGAAAAAGCTGGGACGAAAACGGTATTCGAGTTTTTCACCATAAAACTGATGTGCAAATGAAACTAACGTTCCTTTCAATTCAGCAAATGTAACATCAGTGTCCACATACAAGCCTTCAACCTGGTGAAAAACACAATAGCTTCTTGCGCTGACCGCTTCATTCCTGTAAACTCTTCCCGGCATAATTGCTCTTACCGGTGGGGACTGGTTTTTCATTACCCGAATTTGTACAGGTGAAGTGTGAGTACGAAGTAAAAAATCTTTGCTTACAAAAAATGTATCCTGCATATCTCTTGCCGGATGATCTGGTGGAAAGTTCAGGGCTTCAAAATTATTGTAATCAGACTCAAGTTCGGGTCCTTCAAAAACTGAAAAACCCATTCCCTTGAAGATTGATTTAATTTCATCGAGAGTTTGAGTAAGTATATGTTTACTCCCGATAAAAATATCCTTGCCAGGAAGTGTTAAATCCAGATCTGTTTTTGTTGAGCTATTTTTACTTTCAATTGAAGATTTTAATTGATTGAATTTATCAGAGATTTGCTCACGGAGTGAATTTAATTTTTTACCGGCTTCAGGCTTTTCATCCGGTGGAACTTTTTTGAGCTGGTTGAATAATTCTGAAACCAATCCGCTCCGGCTGATGTATTTGATCCTGATTTTTTCAAGTTGATCCGGAGTTCGGACTGTTGATATCTCAAAATCAAACTTATCTCTAACTTTTTTTATCTCTTCACTTAGCATCGGTTAAAGCTAAATTAATTAAAAAATGCCCTCACCAAAAATAAATAAATAAATCAGATGAGGGCAAAAAATTATTTGGATGCGAATTTTATGATTTCGGAAAATGCATCCGGATGCTCAACCGCAAGGCTTGAAAGTATTTTGCGATTGATAATCACACCACTTTTCTTTAAAGCATTCATTAACCTGGAATAGGTTGTTCCATGCATTCTGGCCGCAGCATTTATCCTGACGATCCATATTTGTCTGTATGTTCTTTTCTTTAATTTCCTGTCGCGATAAGAATGAAGCAATCCTTTTTCAACAGAACCTTTTGCAATGGTATACACGTTCCCACGGGCACCCCAATAACCTTTGGCCTGCTTAAGAATTTTATTTCTTCTTCTCCTGGACGCTACGTTATTTTTAGCTTTTGGCATTTTGAATTTTCCTCTGAATTTATTGAAGCATTATTTTAACACGTTTCTCTTGGGTTTTAGACACTAATGTTGCCTTTCTTAGTTGTCTTTTCCTTTTTGTACTTTTTTTAGTAAGAATATGACTTTTAAAAGCTTTCTTTCTTTTAAACTTACCCGATGCTGTTTTCCTGAAAGTTTTTGAAGCACCTCTATTGCTTTTCATTTTTGGCATGATTTGTCCTTAATTTTTTTACTTACTTTTTTTACCTTTTTTAGAAGCAGGAATAACAATCACGCTCATATTCCTTCCTTCAAGTTTGATTGGAACTTCAATTTTTGCAACATCCTCCAATCTTTCAATGAATTTCTTTAACAAATTTTCACCTTGCTCTGTATAAGCCATTTCTCTGCCTTTGAACAAGACGGTAGCTTTAACTTTATTTCCATCTTCAAGAAAATTTATTGCATGGCGGGTTTTAAAATCAAAATCGTGCACATCCGTATTTGGATGAAATCTTATCTCTTTTAAAACAGAAATAACCTGGTTCTTTTTTTGTATCTTTTCTCTTTTCTGCTGCTCATACCTGAATTTTCCATAATTAATTATTTTACAGACAGGTGGCTTTGCCTGTGGAGCAATCTCCACCAAGTCCTGTCCTCTCTCATTTGCTAATCTTATTGCATCCTTTATTAAAAATACCCCTAATTGTTTACCATCAATATCTATTAATCTGACTCTAGGTGAGTCGATTTCATCATTTACTTTAGTCTTATCTGCCCGGGTGATAGATTACCTCCTTAGTTTGTTGAAAAATCTTTATTGAGAATTTCTTTATTAATATTATCAATAAAATCCGATAATGCAAAAGAACCAAGATCACCTTTTTTGTGCTTTCGGACTGAAATATTCCCGGCTGCTTGTTCTTTTTCGCCAACGATTATCATATATGGAACTTTGTTCATCTCCCAGTCACGGATTTTATATCCGACTTTTTCATTTCTCTCATCAATATTTACCCTGATATTGTTCTTCTTCATTTCCAAGAAAACTTTTTTAGCATATTCCATGAAATTTTGCGATACCGGGATTACGGCAGCCTGAACTGGAGCAAGCCATAACGGAAACTCGCCCGCATAATGTTCCAGCATTATCCCAAAAAATCTTTCAATTGAACCAAGCAGTGCTCTGTGAATCATAAATGGTCTGTGTTCTTTACCATCGTCACCGACATATTTTAGATCGAATCTTTCAGGTAAATTAAAATCAAACTGAATTGTGCTTAACTGCCACTCTCTCTGAAGTGCATCTTTAATTTTAATATCAATCTTAGGTCCATAAAATGCACCACCGCCCTCATCTAGTTTATATTCGAGTTTTTCAGATTCCAGTGCTTTTTTGAGAGACTCTTCTGCTTTCCTCCATAGAGTTTCTTCACCGACTGCTTTTTCCGGTCTCGTTGCCAGGTAAAAATTCAATTCTTCAAATCCGAATGAACCCAAAACCATTTTTGCAAATCTTATAACTTCAATTATTTCTGATTCAACCTGATCATAAGCACAAAATATATGAGCATCATCCTGTGTAAATCCTCTTACACGAAGTAATCCATGCAATACACCGCTCTTTTCATAACGATAAACAGTCCCGAGTTCTGCCCAACGCACAGGAAGATCTCTATAACTTCTTAAATGAGTTTTATAAATCATTATGTGGAAAGGACAATTCATTGGTTTGATGTAGTAATCCTGCTCATCTATTTTCATTCCTGAGTACATGCTATCTTTATAGAAATCGAGATGCCCGCTGGTTTCCCAGATCCAGCTCTTGCCGATGTGAGGTGAATAGAGGAGCTCATATCCATTTTCAAGATGAGCTTTACGCCAGAAATCTTCTATCTCCGACCTGATTCTAGCACCTTTCGGATGCCAGTAAATCAGTCCTGCTCCAGCTTCTTCATGCACACTATACAGATCGAGCTGCTTTCCTAATTTCCTGTGATCACGTTTCTTTGCTTCCTCGAGCCTGAACAGGAATTCCTCCAGCATTTTTTGTTTTGGAAATGAAATTCCATAAATACGCTGAAGCTGTTTATTCTTCTCATCACCACGCCAATACGATCCGGATATGCTCAATAATTTAATGTACTTGATTTTTCCCGTTGCCGGCAAATGAGGTCCTCTGCAGAGATCTGTAAAATTACCTTCATTATAAATACTTATTACCTCATTATTCTCATCCATCGCAGCAAGAAGCTCAAGTTTATACTGGTCACCTTTATTCTTGAAAAATTTTATTGCATCATCTTTGGGTAATTCATTTCTCTGGAAAGGTTCATCCTTTTTTGAGAGTTCGATCATTTTCTTTTCGATTATTTCAAGGTCTTCTTCACTAAGCTTTGAATTTATATCAATGTCATAATAGAATCCGGTATCGATTGCAGGTCCGACACCAAACTTTGCTTCGGGATAAATTTCCTGGATCGCATGTGCCATCAGGTGAGAAGTTGAATGCCAATAAACTTCTTTACCAAGCTCATCATCAAAAGTTAAAAACTTTATCTTAGCATCTTCAGTGATCGGTCTGTTTAAATCTTTTACAGAATCATTAAGCAAAACAGCAAGTGCCTCACTTGCAAGCCTTGGTGAAATACTATCGGCAATTTTGAAACCGGTTATTCCTTTATCGAATTCATTCGATTTGCCGTCCGGAAATGTAATTTTTATTTTGCTCATACTTTCATTAAACAAAAAATTTTCCCGCAAATGAGGGATATGATTAAGTGGGCTCTAAAGGAGTCGAACCTTTGACCTTCTGCACGTCAAGCAGACGCTCTAACCAACTGAGCTAAGAGCCCAATATAAAATTTCAAATTGTTGATTACTAAATTTACAATTCGAGGTACTAACGTACCGAGGGCCGGACTCGAACCGGCACGGGAACAAGTTCCCACAGGATTTTAAGTCCTGTGCGTCTACCAATTCCGCCACCCCGGCAAAAAGTTTGATTTTTAGCTAATAAATATAGATAAAGCAATTTCTTTTTACAAAAATTCCCTACAAGTTATTCAACCGAAATAATTAACACAAATGAAAACTTTCTCTGAATAAAAAGCTTAAAACATTTTTACCCTGATTATAATCTTTGAAGCATTCTAAAATATCCGCTTTGTATTTCCAAACTGTAAATCATCATCCTTTAATGAATAAAAAAATAACTTTATCCTTTACAATTCCTGGTCATTTTATCGAGTTGGCATATATTTGCTAAACTATATATGTAATGATAAATTTGATAGCAATCTGATTAACTATTGGAAGAATTTTATTAATGCAAGGAGAAAATTTTGAAAACTGATGATAAATCTCTAACACTGAATTACGATACCTGGAAGAAAAAGATATACGGTGAAACAGTTAAAATAAATCCTGAACGTAAATCAGAATTTACAACTGCTTCATTCATTCCTGTAAAAGAACTCTATACGCCGGATGACATTTCGGCAAGTTATAATGAAAAAATAAATTATCCCGGTCAGTATCCTTTTACACGTGGCATCCAACCAACGATGTTCAGAGGAAAATTCTGGACAATGAGACAATATGCAGGATTTGGTACTGCAAAAGAATCTAATGAGCGATACAAATATTTACTTCAGCAAGGTCAATCTGGCCTTTCAGTAGCATTCGATCTTCCGACCCAGATAGGTTATGACAGCGATGATCCTATAGCTCATGGTGAAGTTGGGAAAGTTGGTGTAGCAATTGACACTCTTGCCGATATGGAAATTCTGTTTGATAAAATCCCCCTGGAAAAAGTATCAACATCAATGACAATTAATTCACCGGCGTCTGTTCTGCTTGCAATGTACATTGCGGTTGCCGAGAACCAAGGAATTGGAAAAGATAAAATCAGCGGGACAATTCAGAATGATATTCTTAAAGAATATATTGCACGCGGTACTTACATCTATCCCCCGAAACAATCGATGAGATTGATAACCAATATTTTTGAATTTTGTGCCAGTGAAATGCCCAGGTGGAACACGATTTCCATATCGGGATATCACATCCGTGAAGCAGGCTCGACAGCAGCACAGGAAGTCGGTTTTACTCTTGCGAATGGAATCGCTTATGTTGAAGCTGCATTGAAAGCGGATTTAGATATCGATACTTTCGGACAGCGGCTTTCGTTCTTCTTTAACGCACACAATGACCTGTTCGAAGAAGTTGCAAAGTACAGAGCAGCAAGAAGATTATGGGCAAAGCTGATGAAAGAAAGATTCCAAGCTAAAAATCCAAAATCGATGATGCTAAGATTTCATGCACAAACAGCCGGATCAACCTTAACAGCACAGCAAGTTGATAACAATATTGTACGAGTAACTATTCAAACATTAGCTGCTGTTCTCGGTGGAACACAAAGTCTTCATACTAATTCAAAAGATGAAGCTCTCGCTCTTCCAACAGAGGAATCCGTAAGAGTTGCATTAAGAACACAACAGATAGTTGCTGAAGAAAGCGGAGTTACTAATACAATTGATCCTCTTGCCGGTTCTTATTTTGTTGAATCTATGACGGACAAAATTGAAGCAGAAGCAATGGACTATATAAATAAAATTGATGCGATGGGAGGAATGATTGAAGCTATAAATTCCGGCTTTGTACAGGCGGAAATTCAAAAAGCTGCCTACAGATTTGAAATGGAACTTGAATCCAATGAGCGAATCGTGGTTGGAGTTAATAAGTACAAGGTTCAGGAATCTGAATATAAAGACTTGCTTAAAATCGATATGAAAGTTCAGGACGAACAGATTAAGTTTCTCAGACAAATAAAAGCCAAAAGAAATAATGCAGATGTATCTGCTAAAATCCAATCGCTTAAAACGGCAGCTAAAGGTGATGAGAACTTAATGCCGTACATACTAGACTGCGTTAAATCATATGCCAGTATTGGTGAAATCTGTAATGCGATGCGTGAAGTATTTGGTGAATATAAAGAGCATGTTATTATTTAGAACAAAACATAATTTAAAAGGTTGAAGATGGAATTAACTCATATTGAACATATCGGAATTGCCGTAAAGAATTTAGAAGAAGCAGTAAAATATTATGAAAAAATACTCGGTCTAAAATGTTATGCAGTTGAGGAAGTTAAAGATCAAAAAGTAAAGACTGCATTTTTTAAAATCGGCCAGAGTAAAATTGAGCTTCTTGAAACAACCGAACCGGAAGGACCAATTGGCAAGTTCATTGAAAAAAAAGGCGAGGGAATCCATCACATTGCTTTCGCTGCGAAAAATATTTATGAATCCTTAACGGAGCTTAAATCAAAACATATAAAATTAATTGATGAAACTCCGCGTAAAGGAGCAGAAGGTTTGAATATAGCTTTTATTAATCCTAAATCATCTTTTGGTGTGTTGACTGAAATTTGTGAAAAACCAAAAAATACTTGAGATAAATTATACCCTGACTAACATTCCAAAATCTTAGTTTGAAAGTATACCTTAAGTTTTAAATAATATTTGAAAAAACGTTCGATTAAATTTTTATTGATTCTGCAAATACCTAATCTATATTGAATATTATTCAGGTAATCGAATCACTATTAACCCGTACAAAAATAAGGGAGCCAACAGCTAAGCTGAATATTAATTCCGGTACAGAATTGGATTATTAGTAATCTAAAAAGGCGGCATTCGGATAAATTTTGACTCTATCAGAAAAAAATTAGTCTATCGAATTATAATAATGATTCTATAAAGGTCAGATTTACCGGGAATAACTTGTTTTATTGTAATTATTGGAATGATTGATAATCGTAAACTATGAAAAAAGTAAAAACTAATAACTCCTCCCTCTCTTTCGTTTGGATTTTTGTAATGTTATCTCTTTCTACTTTGATCCTGAATAATTCCTATGCCCAGGAGGAAGAGGAACAAATTTTATATTATCAGCTCGAACCGCTTGATGATAGTCTGTTTATAAAAATCCAGGAAGAGCTTTTTATTGATCCGCCCGATCCGAAAGCAGAGATTGTAGCTGATCTACGGGACCCAAATAATCAAACAATCTCAATTAAGGGCGCACTTTATCCGTTACTTGCTCTCAGTCCTGAACTTAGAGCCAGGATAATAACTTTCCCTTTCAAATTAAGTCTTGAAGAATCTGTTCATTACAGTAGTGTATTTACACGGGTGCTTAATCGAATGAGATTTGAAAAAATTCTGAACCCACCTACCGTCTATCAAATATCACCTACCTTGGGATACATCAATCCATATTTACAGATTTTTGGTGGTGAAAGATTTGGCTTCCCAATTAAAAAAGATATCGGTCTTTCGATTGGATTTGGAACACCATACTCTGGTGCTCTTGAAACAAATTTTGTAGAAGCAAATTTTCATATTCTCGGATTCCGTGGTGGGATGTATACTAACATAGATGCTTTTGTCGAACAGAAAGGAAACAACAATCACAATAATTTATTTGTAACAGAAGGTATCCAGTTTGCTTACGTAATTCCATTTGGAAATTTTCTTGAAGTTGGATATACGAGCTCGACGAGAGAATTCACCGCAACTGAAGAAAGAAAATATTTACTCAACACTGTTAATAAGGATAACATAGTATTAAATCCGGATGGGTCAATTAAGTACCAGCCATATATGCTACAGGGTTCTTATGTGAATTTCGAGCTTAGATATGCAATTAAAGTTCTTGCTTCTACACGGAGTAAATTTTATGTTGCACAATATTTGAAAGAATGGCACGCTGGTTTTACCGGCAGAGAACTTTCCATTGCAGGAAGTGTATTTGACCTTCGGCTGGATGCTATGTTCAGCAGCCCTGTAAGACAACCGGAATATATAATTGATATTGTAATACAAAAAATATTTGAATCCTGGGCCTACAGCGCCTTAGCCATTGGTCCCAGTATAATTTTATCAAACACCAAAGACGGAAGTTTTGGGGCTACTTCTTTATTTGTAAATTTCAGGGTCAAAGTAGGCAGTTCTCTGTAAAAATAATTTTAATTTTAACTAAATTATTTTTAAATCTTCTAAATTGTAAAAAGAATAATGAAAAATTTTGCGATAACAGGTGTAGCGGGATATATCGCACCGCGTCATTTAAGAGCAATAAAAGAAACCGGAAACAACCTTGTTGCTGCGGTCGATCCAAATGATTCGGTTGGAATACTTGATTCATATTTCCCCAACACAAGTTTTTTCACAGAGTTTGAGCGGTTTGACCGGCATCTTGAAAAACTCAGAAGGAAGGGTAAAGATCAAAAGTTGGATTACCTGAGTATCTGCTCTCCAAATCATCTTCATGATGCACATATAAGACTTGCTCTGCGGCTCGGTGCAAAAGCAATTTGTGAAAAACCGCTTGTAATGAATCCCTGGAATCTTGATCAGCTTGAAGAACTCGAGCACGAAAGCAATTCTAAGATTTACACGGTATTACAGTTAAGGCTTCATCCGGTGCTTATAAATTTGAAAAATGAGCTGACAAGAAAATCCTCAACCAAGCACAAAGTTGAGCTTACTTATATTGCACCGCGAGGTTTATGGTACAATTTTTCCTGGAAAGGAAGCGTAGAAAAATCCGGAGGCATAGCAACCAATATTGGAATTCATTTTTTTGATTTACTGATATGGCTGTTCGGAAAAGTTCACAGAAGCGAAGTTCACATTTCACAAAAAGACTGCATGGGTGGTTTCATCGAACTTGAAAATGCAAACATTAACTGGTTTCTTTCGATAAACAAAAATCATTTACCAGCTGGTTTTAATTATCAGGACACTCCCTCATTCCGTTCAATTAAAATTGATGGAAAAGAAATTGAATTCACAAAAGGATTTACAGATCTTCACACCAAAACTTATGAAGATATTTTAGATGGCGGAGGCTTTGGTATAAAAGAATCCCGTCCTTCAATCCAGCTTGTTTATGAAATAAGAAATCAGCCGGCTGAGATAAAATCAGGCACCCTTCATCCATTAACGGATAAAATATTAAAGGACAAATAATGAGCTTAAATTATTATAAGCACGAATCCGCCTATGTTGATGAACCAGTTGATATCGGTGAAGGCACAAAAATCTGGCACTACTCACATATCCAAAAAGGTGCTAAAATCGGGAAGAAGTGTGTGATTGGGCAAAACGTAAATATTGGTCCAAATGTTCACATTGGAAATTACTGCAAGATACAGAATAATGTTTCTGTTTATGAAGGGGTAACTCTGGAAGATTATGTTTTCTGCGGACCTTCAATGGTATTCACAAATATATTAAATCCCCGGTGTAAATATCCACAAGCAGATTCAAAATTTTATATTAAAACTTTAGTAAAAGAAGGTGCATCTATCGGTGCGAATGCAACCATCATTTGCGGAATTACTTTGGGCAAGCATTGCTTCGTTGGTGCCGGTGCAGTTGTGACAAAAGACGTTCCTGATTTTGCATTAGTTGTTGGTTCACCTGCAAAAGTACTTGGATGGGTAAGTGAAGCAGGAACACGATTGAATTTTGATGAAAAAGGATTTGCCGATTGCGAAAAATCAAATAAAAAATACCGGTTTCAGGATCAAAAGGTAGTTGAAGTTTAAACTTTTTCCGGTCTCGAATAATAATAATAATATTTATAGTACGAACCGTAACCGCTCTTATAGCTGAAATTGTTCAGAACGGTTCCAAGGAATTGTGTGGTTTCTCTTTTCAATAATTCAACAGACCTGCGCATAAGCTCAATTTCTGTTGTATCAGCAGACACTATTAAAATTGTTCCATCAACCATGCTTGAAAGAATTTCTGAGTCTGCAACGGCAATTATCGGAGGTGAATCGAGTACAACAAGATCATAAATCTTTCTCATCTCATTCAAAAACATTCTCATCTCTTTCGAATCCAGCATCTCTGCCGGATTCGGTGGAATTGTACCGGATGTTATGTAGTCAAGATTCGGGATCTCTCCCCTCTTTAGCACTTCATCAAATTTTGCATTGCCGGTGAGGTAATCTATCAGACCGGGCACTCTGTCTGATTTAAATATTTTATGCATTGCAGGTTTCCGGAGATCGCAATCCAGCAACAAAACTTTCTTCTGGGATTGCGCAAAGCTTCCTGCAAGATTTATTGCAATTGTAGTTTTTCCTTCCTGCGGTGCAGAGGATGTTATCAGGATTGATTTGAGTGATTCTTTTCTGATTCGCGAAAACTGGATTCGTGTTCTCAGTGCTCTAAACGCTTCGCTTGGTATAGATTCCGGTCTTTTAAAAACAACGAATGAAAACTCAGTCTGCCCGTTCAGTGACAACCCTTCAATATTCGGAACCCATGCAAGTACATTAATATTTTTCTTCTCGATGTCATCCGGGGTTTTAACCGTGTCGTCAAAATAATTTTTGATAAATACAAAACCGACAGCCAATCCGGCTCCCAGTACAAACCCGACGAGTATTATCAAAAGACGGTTTGGCTTTGCTGGTGATGATGGTATCCTTGCCGAATCGATTATCATTACATTTCCCGGCTGAGATTGTTCATTTATCAATGCTTCCTGGTAACGCTGCTCGATCATTAAAAATAATTTTTCTAATGCTTCCGAATTCCTTTTTAATTTTGCTAGTTCTATCGTATTCTTTGGAAGTTTCATAAACCTTGCTTCATAACCATCAACCACTTTTTCAAGCTCTTTAATGGATGTCAGCAGTGATTGATTCCTGACTTCTTCCTCAATTATTTTTTGAGTTAACTCTTTTACTTCCTGCGGACTGCTTGCAAAGATTCCTGCTTTTAGAACTTCCAGCTCTTTATCTAACTGCTTCCGCAAATCAGTAATTTTTTTATTGTATTCATTCAACAGCACAGGGTTGTTACTCAACCCCTCACCTTTCGATAGAGCTACATCTCTGTTCACCTCAAGTTTTGCAATCTCATCCTGGATTACTTTTATATAAGTCTGAGAGGTTAGACTTTTAAGATAATCTGCCATCCTGGGATTCTGCTTCTCGAGTTCTTTCCGAAGATTTTCCAAAACTTTATTTGAAGCCATCAGGTCGACTTGAGTAGCACTTTTTTGTGCTTCGAACTGAGCCAGAACACTGATTAAAGTTGATGCACGCTCATCAAGTGCAATTAATCCTCCGCGTTCCTGGAACTCCCGGAGTGTCTCCTCTGCAGCATTTAGCTCCTCATATTTTTCATTTCTTTGGTCATCAAGAAAAACTGTTACCAGTGTAAGCTGATTCCTGTTCATCTCCAGGTTCAGAAGCCTGTACTCTTTTGCATAAATATTTGCTGTAAGTGTTGCTTCATAGGACGAAGGCGATAATGCACTTACCTCAACAATATCCAGACCTCGCTTTTGGTCAATAGCCACAGCAGATTCCAGTAACCCTGTTATTGAATTTGCTGTTCGGAGATCTCTCTTAGAATCCTCATCTACAAAAATATTTGCGAATAATGTTTTATCTGGATTTTTATAAAAACTATCAAGCAGTGCATTTGCAACTCGTTCACGAGTTGAGAATGATTTCATTATTTCCATTTCATTCGCGATGAACCGGTCATTGCCCCAATCGCTGAACTCCGGCATTAATGGTGAAGTCAATACACTACCGCCTTGAGGTCTTGCCAACCGCATTGTCGCTGTCGATTTATAAATATCAACCGCATATGTTGCATAAAAAACGGCTACCGCAAGACAAGCAATCGTGATCAATAAAACAGGAACCCAATTATGCCTGATTAATTTTAAATAATCTTTAAATGAATGTGATTCACCATCGGTGAAGTCAGTGCTTCCTGCTAACAATCTATCTTTAAGATCCTTATCCATGTTTCATCCGGTCAATTTTAATAAAACTTGCCATATAATTTTCTGTTTAGTTATCAGTATTCAACCAGTTAATAATTTTCGATTTTAAATTAATATTATTAGTTATTCGCTGTGATTATTAAAGTTGCTAGGGATAATAATACCCCGACGATTGATAAAGTAAGAGTCAGATAATTTTCCCAATATAACCTGGGTCTTCCAGGTATTACAAGTAAATCTCCTGGTTGTATTTTATCGAGCGTAAGTTTCTGGTTTAATTCTTCATTCCACCAAAGGTCGTCATAATTATACTTAAACATACTTTGAGTTGAATCAGAGTTAATCCGGTAAATCCTCATATCATCAAGGTAAGAATCGTCCGAAATTCCACCTGCAAATGAGATAAGATCTCTAATATCACTCCATTCAGGTATAATATATCTTCCAGGAAATTTTACATAACCCCAGACAGAAACTTTAATGTTAATGCCGTCGGGGTTTGAATAATCATAAAATGCACCCTGGGTTTGCCTGACGTAGTTTGGATTCATACCAAGCTGGTAATCCTCGTTTTGTGCAAAAGTGGACGTAAGTGAAATCAGTACAAAAAATAAAAAAATTAAAGGAATTCGAAGCATATTTGTTTTTGAATTTTGTTTTGGAAATTTATGAATATTTTAAGTTCAATCAAATTGTCAAATGATAGTTGTATATGCTTAATTTTTATTAGAGTTCCGGAGTAGAAATATCTGAAGGTCACACTCACTGTCTCATAATACAAAGGGAGATGACTAAAAAATGTCCTGATTTTTTTGTCATCTTTCTCTAATTTTATGTCACTGATATTAATATTGATTCTTTGAAATAATCCGGTAATAAAATCCTACATATTCCTATGAAAATAAAATCAATTCTTATTCTGCTGATAATTTTTCTAGCTCCAGGTTGCGTAAATATTTTTTCCCAGGAAGATGAAGAACCCGTTCGCTACTACCAGATGGACCCGCTTGACGACAGTCTATTCATTAAAATCCAGCTCGCTTATTTTATTGATCCGCCGGATCCCAAAGCAGAAATAGTAGTTGACCTGCGTGACCAGAATAACCAGACGATTTCAATAAAAGGTGCTCTCTACCCTTTTCTTGCCCTTTCTCCGGAATTGCGTGCTCAGGTCATTAATTTTCCATTTAAAATTAATTTAGAGGAAACAATTAATTACGGAAGTGTTTTCACGAGGGTAATTAGTAAACTAAGATTCGATAAAATTCTTAACACACCTACTATTTTCCAGATATCGCCAACGCTTGGTTACATCAATCCTTTTCTCCAGCTTATGGGAGGTGAAAGATTCGGATTTGCAATCAGGAAGGATTTTGGAATTTCCTTCGGACTTGGAACAACATATTCAGGTGCTCTTGAAACAAACTATTATGAAGTTAACCTGCATTTGCTTGGCGTTAAAGGCGGGGTGGTAAGTAATGACGATACATTTATTGAACATAAATCCAAGAATAATCATAACAACATTTACTTTGACAGATCGTGGCAGGTTACGTATACTATTCCATTCGGAAATTTTTTCGAGTTCGGTTATTTCGAAACTGTTGGTAAATACTCAGATACAAAAATTAAAAAGTACCGGGACGATAATATTGTTTTTGCTGAAGACAGCACTGTTTTATATCAACCTTATCTAGTGAGCGGTACTTACTATAACTGGGAATTCAGGTACCCGTTCAAAGTTCTTGAATCCACAAGAAGCAGATTTTACGTGGCAAAATTCCTTGATGAAATTCATATCGGTTATGCAGGACGCGAATTAAGTATTGTTGGAAATGTTTTCGACCTTCGCTTCGATGCAATGGTTTCAAGCAAACACAGGCAGCCTCAATATATTATTGATGTTATGATCCAGAAAGTATTTGATTACTGGGCGTACAGTGCAATCGCGATTGGGCCAAGTGTTATTCTCGGAACAACTGATGAAGACAAATTCGGTTTTACATCTGCATTTTTTAATATC
>DATDOL010000018.1:0-26938 GCA_035293265.1 Ignavibacteriaceae bacterium
AATTAACAAAAAGACAAAAGCAATAATTCTTATTAATCCCAATAATCCGACAGGGTCTTTATATACATTCGGGAATCTTCAGAAGATAATTGATCTCGCACTCGAAAATGATCTTGTAATATTTGCAGATGAAATTTATGACAAACTTTTGTTTGACGGCAAAAAACATGTTTCAATTGCATCATTAAATAAAGATGTTTCATGTGTTACCTTCGGTGGACTTTCAAAAAATTATATGGTACCGGGATTCAGAATCGGTTGGGGAATAGTAAGCGGAAGAAAAGAAATTCTTTCTGACTACATCGAGGCAATAAATAAAATTTTACGCGCACGGCTTTCTGCAAATCATCCGGAACAGTATGGAATCAAAATTTCTCTTGAAGGGGATCAATCACATCTGGTTGAAGCAAATAAAAAATTAACTTCACGACGCGATATGACAGTTGAAATGTTGAATTCTATTCCTGGTATTTCCTGCGTTAAACCTGAAGGTGCATTTTATGCTTTTCCAAGATTGCATATGGAACAACCGGATAATCATTTTGTTTCAGAATTAATTAAAGAGACCGGTGTTGTTGTTGTTCCGGGAAGCGGATTTGGACAGGTGCCGGGTTCACGGCATTTCAGAGTTGTATTTTTACCAAATGAAAAAATCCTTGAAAAAGCGTATAAATCAATTGGTGAATTTTTTCAGAAATATCTGCAGAAATATCCTGAAAAAGTAGGTGTGAACTAACCAAAATATTTCATTGTTAAATTGTTTCATTGTTACTGAAACTTGCATCAGACAGAACTATTTTAACAATTTAACAATGGAACAATTCAGCAATATTGTCTTCATTTCCTTGATTGAAGAAAAGCCATTGTATATATTTGGCACATAATAATCGAACAATTCTTAAGTAATATTTTGCATAATTTCAGAGTTACAACACTTCCAAATAGTATTCGTCTGGTTTCCGAATATCTTCCTTATTTACAGTCTTTTTCACTGGGATTCTGGATAAATGTCGGAACCCGGGACGAAAGTATTAATAATAATGGTATATCCCACTTCATAGAGCATATGGTGTTCAAGGGAACAAAGAAGAGATCAGCAAAAAGAATTTCCGAAGAAATTGAATCTTACGGAGGATATATAAATGCGTTTACTTCAAAAGAGCATACCTGCTATTATTCAAAAGGGCTTCCAAAAAACCTTGGCAGAACTTTTAGTGTTTTATCAGATATGATTCAAAACCCGCTCTTTAAAGATCATCATATTAAAAGGGAAGCCGGAGTTGTTCTGGATGAATTAAAAGATATTGATGACAATCCCGAAGAGCTGATTTATGATAAGTTTGAAGAAGTGATTTTCAGAGGGAACAGTCTCAGTCTGCCTGTAATAGGGGTTGAAAAAAATATCAAGAAATTTAATTCTGGTGAGCTGCTTAAATATCACAACGATAATTACAACAGAAATAAGCTGCTGATTGTTGCATCGGGTGCAGTAAGTCATGATGAATTAATTAAGCTTGCTGAAAAGTATATAGAGAGAAATTCAATCGCACAAAATAAAAAACGACAAAACTTTAATCCGAAAAAAGCTGATGACCTTATAATTGAAAAAGATTTCCAGCAGGTTCATACCATTCTCGGCAGAACAACATATGGTTTAAAGAATGAGAGAAGAATGATGATTAAAGTACTTTCGGCTGTTCTTGGACAAGGCAGCAGTTCGAGATTATTCCAGGCAGTCAGAGAAAAACTCGGCATCACTTACCAGATACATTCCTTTTTAAATTCATACTACGATACTTCTGCATTCGGGATTTATTATTCGACAAATCCAAAACAAACAACTAAAGTTTTGGAAATTGTTAACCGCGAAATGCAGAAATTAAAAGAGAAAAAAATTAGCGAACGGGAACTTCAACGGGTAAAAGAATATTTAAAAGGCAGTACGTTGCTAAGTCTGGAAAGCACTACGAACCGGATGATAAGAATGGCAAATGCGATGCTGTATTTCGGTCGTGTAATTACTATTGAAGAATTTCTGAAAAAGATTGATTATGTAACCGTGAAAGACATATTTGAAGTGGCCAATGAAGTTCTTGACAATGAAAAATTAATTAAGGTGATTCTGAAATCATCAGGTGAATCACTTAAGATTGCTGCATAAAGAGAATTAAAAAGTATATGTCAAAAATTACTATTGATAATAAACTGATAGAATTTATAAAAGGTCAAACCATAATTGAAGCCGCAAGAGATAACGGAATTTCAATTCCTCATTTTTGCTGGCATCCCAAACTTTCTGTTTCAGGCAACTGCAGAATTTGTTTGGTTGAAGTTGAACAGATGCAAAAGCTTGTTATAGCCTGTTCAACAATTGCTGCCGAAGGAATGGTTGTGCACACTAAATCTGAAAAAACTGTCGCAGCACAAAATGCAGTTATGGAATTTTTTTTGATCAACCATCCGCTTGACTGCCCGATCTGTGATGAAGCTGGCGAATGTAAACTTCAGGATTATGCATATAAGTATGGTGTTGGTGAAAGTAGGTTCATCGAAGAAAAAGTTCATAAAGATAAACGTGTTGAACTTGGTCCGCGTGTAATGTTTGATGGAGAGCGGTGTATTTCTTGTTCAAGATGCATCCGGTTCTGTGATGAAATTGCTAAAGATCCTGAATTAACATTTGTACAACGAGGTGACAGAGTCACTATCGTTACTTATCCAGGTCAGCAAATGGATAATTCATATTCCATGAATACGATTGATATCTGTCCGGTTGGTGCATTGACGAGCCGTGATTTCAGATTTAAAGCGAGAGTCTGGGATATGTCTTCAACAAAATCAATTTGCGTTGGATGTTCACGCGGATGCAATACAGAAATTTGGGTAAGGAACAATGAAATATTGAGATTGACTCCAAGGCTTAATGATGAAGTTAACAGTTATTGGATGTGCGATCACGGAAGATTGAATACTTTTAAATATGTAAACGCAGATGATCGGAGTAATTCCCCGCAATTAATGGTTGAAGGTCAGCACATCAATGTAGGCTGGGATGAAGCTTTTGCTGAAGCTGCATCAAGATTAAAAGCGTTTTCGAAAGACCAGGTTGCGGTTATTGGTTCAGCCTTTGCAACTTGTGAAGATAATTTTATCATTGCAAAGTTTGCTAAATCAGTCATCGGCACAAAGCACGTTGATTTTATAAGGCATATTGATAGTGAATTTGGCGATGATATTCTCAAACAAAACGACGTGGCACCGAATTCTCTTGGTGCTGAAACGGTTGGTGTTCATCCTGCAAACAATGGATTAAGTATCGATGGTATTATTAAAGCAATTCAGGAAAAAAAGATCAAAGCTCTTTACATAATAGAAGATGACATCCTTACAAGTTTTCCTGAACTTGAAAGTGAAATCGCAGCACTTGATTTATTAATTGTTCATGCTTCAAATAAAAATAAAACATCAGCATATGCCGATATTATTTTTCCTGCTGCAACCTATGCTGAGAAAAACGGAACAATGATAAATTTCCAGGGAAGGGTACAGAGGTTAAAACCTGCTGTGTCAACTCTTGATTCAGACAGGGCACTTGAAGGTATGAGCATGAGCCGTTTAGATAAGTTCGGAACTAAATACGACAGCTGGGCTTCAGGAAAAAAATGTGATGCAAGGTCAACCTGGAAAATTCTACTATCTCTTTCAAATGCATTCGGATATAAAATGAAATTCAATATGGCTGAGGATGTTTTCGCTGAAATGAGCAAAACGATAATTGAATTTAAAGGATTGAATTACGATGATATAGGTGAAAACGGAATTTTAATCCATACATCTAAAGCTGTTAAACAAGAAACTACTTAACCGGATATATCGATGCAATTCTGGGAAATAATAATTGTTACAATAATTAAAATTGTTTTTATTCTGACCTTAATGCTACTTACCGTTTCTTACCTGGTTTATTTTGAAAGGAAAATAAGTGCCTGGGCTCAAAACAGATTAGGACCGAACAGAGTCGGATGGCAGGGAATTCTACAGCCGTTCGCCGATGTTTTAAAACTTTTACTGAAGGAAGATATTATCCCGGAAAAAGCAAACAGAGTTGTACACGCAGCAGCTCCGATGATTGCACTTTTCGTTGCATTTACTACATACGCTGTTATCCCCATAGGTCCGGATATTACAATATATAATTACAACATTTCTCTTGTTGTTGCAGATGTAAATATCGGGATTCTGTTTGTTCTCGCCTTGACTTCACTCGGCGTTTATGCTCTTACATTGGCAGGATGGTCTTCAGGAAGTAAATATTCTCTTCTTGGGGGAATCAGATCATCAGCCCAAATGATTTCTTATGAAATTTCCATGGGTTTTTCTGTCGGCGGAGTAATATTATTATCAGAATCATTAAGACCAATTGCGATTGTTGAATCTCAGTATGGATGGATGTGGAATGCGATTGTGCAACCAATTGGATTCATAACTTTTGTTGTTTCTGCTTTTGCTGAAACAAATCGTTTACCGTTTGACCTACCTGAAGCAGAACCGGAACTTGTCGGCGGATTTCATACGGAATACAGCAGTATGAAATTTGCCGGTTTCTTCCTTGCAGAATATGCAAATATGATTATTGCAAGTGCATTGATAGTTACACTTTATCTCGGTGGCTGGCAGATACCATATATTGAAAGACTTGGTTTATCATCGACAATAATTGTTGTGCTTCAGGTTGGTGCGTTTATAATTAAACTGTTACTGCTGCTCTTTTTCTTCATCTGGGTAAGATGGAGTATTCCACGTTTCCGTTATGATCAGCTAATGAATCTTGGCTGGAAAGTAATGTTTCCACTTTCACTTATTAATATCATTTGGGTGGCAATATTAATAATGATATTCAATATTTAAAGTATTTAGTTTTGAATTGTAAATTGTTGATAATCATTATATTTAATAACGGTTGATTAATTAGATTAATTCTATGCCGGTAAAATCAGTTAAAAGAAGAGAAAAAGAACTTTCAATCTGGGAGAAGATATACATTCCTGAAATTGTAAAGGGATTATCACTTACTCTCAGAACTATGTTCCGTCCAAAATTTACAATGGAATATCCAGAAGAAAAGTTCATCCCGCCTGCTTCCTACAGAGGAAGACCTGTACTGGTTCAGGAAGAAAACGGTGTTGAACGCTGCGTTGCCTGCGGACTTTGTTCAAGAGTGTGTCCGGCGCTTGCAATTGAAGTTCAGGCGGCAGAAACAGATATTGAAAAAGAGAGATTCCCCGAAAAATTCGAAATTAATATGATCCGATGCATTTTTTGCGGATTCTGCGAAGAAGTTTGTCCAGAAGAAGCAATTGTTATGAGCAAAGATTACGAACTTGCATTTTCTAACCGTGAAGAGGCTATTTTTGGAAAAGATAAGCTTCTCATACCGGTAAACCAGCTTCAGGATCGAATAGATTTCCTCCGTCAATATAAATAGTTGAACTATTCATTTTATTTTAGTTTATTAGTAGCCCTATGTTCAAACTATTCAAGTTAATTTCGGTTGCCGGATTATTCTGTAATGTCTTTGCAGTTCAGCATTCCGACAATTTCAAATTTTCATATCCTGAATTCATTCCTGAAGGAAAATCCTTTCAGGTGTCACTAATAACTGCTGCTGATTATTTTGATGAAGATGAGCTTGAATTGATTTTAGTTCCGGGTAATGGAATCGAAATTAAATCAGTAAGTATAAATTCAAAAAATGGTTTAATTAGAATTCATCATAAGAATATTAATGTATTAGAGTTTACGCCTGAAGCTCAACTCGTCAGCATTAATCTGAAGGATAGCATATTAACCGGAAATTCATTTTTCCAGGTGTTGATCGAGTACAATTCGGAAAATGTTGAAAAATCCGAACTTCATCTCTGCGGTATTTTAAAAAGTAACCAGGATATATCAGGATATTTATTTAATAATGATGAAACTTTTAATTCTGGCATTCCAAATTATTACAAATATAATTTAGCATTTTATGAACCTTTTAATATTGCTGATCACTGTGCGAGATTAATTTCAAATTCCAGCTTATCAATTCCGCTAAAAGTGGAATACGTACATAAATTATTTTCAGAGTTCTGGGTTAAGTTAGAAAAATCTCCGTTATCATTTTTACAGATTAGAAATATTTCCGCAAACCGTGTTGAATATCAGTTATCAACCAATGAATTTCACATTCTTAGTATTGAATCCAAGTACAATTCTCAACAGCAGATCTTTCCCCATTTCTTATCGAATAAAATTTGGTATCACATATCATTTTATTTTGACCAGGAAGATGAATTATTAAATGTTTACTGCGACGGGCAACTTTTCGCGGTTTTAAATTTACCATCAATTCTCAATCCACGTGACCTCACATTCGAATTCAGCAACTTGTCATCGAATAATTTTTTCTCAATTGAACAATTTCGTTTGAGTGATTTATCCGGAGATATTGAATGTCTCTTAAAAAACAGAAATTTTATTACTCTTTCCTGTGATAACTACAAGAATATTTTACAAATAAATTTCGGTGAGAACGAAATTCATGATTTAATCTCTAGCAATCTTATAACCTATAATAACATCCGCTTTTCTAAGTCGGATGCACCTTTGCATCCAATAGTCCCTGAATTAAACGTGAAGATTTTAAACAATTATTTTGAGATAGAATTCACTGGTGGAGATTATAAGCAGGCATCACAATACATAGTCGAAAGATCCGGAGAAAATCATGAATTCATTCCAATTCATAAAATTAATGCTGATAATGAAGAGATGAGAGTTTATTCATTCATCACTGAAAAGATTGAGGATGTAAATCTGGTTTATTTTAGGGTGAAGCAGATTTATTTTGATGGTACCGAGATGTATTCCAACCAGGTGAAAATCGGGCAAGGATTAATTGAAGATATTATATTAGGTCAGAATTATCCAAATCCCTTTAATCCACTTACACAAATAGAATTTGAATTGCTGCAGGATGGAGAGGTTGAGGTTGTGGTTTACAATCTCGGTGGCCAGGAAGTCGTGAAACTTCACAAGGGATTTTTATCAAAGGGTGTGTATCAGTTCAAGTTTGATGGAAGTGAATTACCGTCCGGGATATATTTATATAAAGCTTCAACTGCTCTATTTACTCAGACCAGAAAAATGATCTTAGCAAAGTAACCACTTTTTAAAAACTCTCTACTAAGCTAATTATTAATTTAATTTATAAGACATGATATCAAAAATATTTTCCAGTGCTACATACGGAATAGATGCTTACCTTGTTGAGGTTGAAACGCATGTTGAAAAACAAATTCCAGGTTTTATAATTGTTGGTTTGCCGGATAGTGCAGTTAAAGAAAGTCGTGAAAGAGTTATTGCAGCTATAAAGAACAGCGGATTTGAATTCCCGATAAAAAAAATAACTGTTAATCTTGCACCGGCTGACATACGAAAAGAAGGCAGTTCATTTGATCTCTCAATAGCTGTTGGTTTATTAAGTGCCATTGAAAAAATTAATAATCCCGATTTGCAGGATACGATCTTTCTTGGGGAACTATCTCTTGACGGCAAATTGAGACCGGTAAAAGGTGCGTTGCCAATAACCGTTGAGGCACGTAAAAAAGGAATTAAAAAAGTTATACTGCCAATGCAGTCATCAAAAGAAGCATCTATTGTTAGTGGGATTGATGTTTATGGAATGGAGAGGCTTTCAGAGGTTGTCGACTTTTTAAATGGTAAAATAAACAAGCAAAGTATTAAATCAGATAAGAATGAAATTTTTTCAAAAGTAAATAAATATCATCTTGATTTTTCGGATGTTAAAGGACAGGAAAATGTTAAACGTGCTCTGGAAGTTGCTGCTGCCGGTGCACATAATATATTAATGATTGGACCACCGGGTTCCGGCAAAACCATGTTAGCAAAAAGATTGCCTTCAATTCTTCCGCCAATGAGTTTTGAGGAAGCACTTGAAACAACAAAAATTCATTCCATTGCCGGAATATTAAATAGTGAGACTGCTTTGATTACGGAAAGGCCATTCAGAAGTCCGCATCACACTATCTCTGATGCAGCATTAGTCGGAGGTGGATCATTTCCACGTCCGGGTGAAGTTTCTTACGCACATTACGGAGTTCTATTTTTAGATGAATTGCCCGAATTCAAAAAAAATGTTTTAGAAGTATTAAGACAGCCGCTTGAAGATTCAAAAGTTACAGTCAGTCGATCAAAACTTTCTTTAGAATTCCCTGCAAACTTTATGCTTGCGGCAGCAATGAATCCATGCCCGTGTGGTTATTTTACTGATCCGAATAAAGAATGTACTTGCTCGCCTCCGATAATTCAGAGATACATGTCGAAAATTTCAGGACCATTGCTTGATAGAATTGATATCCATATTGAAGTTCCGTCTGTTAAATACAAAGAACTCACATCTAAATCTGATAGTGAATCTTCGGATAGAATAAGAGAAAGAGTCATTTTAGCAAGGCAAACTCAGTTAAAAAGATTTGAATCAGCGAAGCATATTTTTAACAATGGCGATATGGGTACAAAAGAAGTAAGAACCTATTGCAAGTTAGATTCCGCTGGTGAGGATCTTTTAAAAATGGCAATGACAAAATTAGGATTGTCAGCCCGGGCATATGACCGGATACTTAAAGTAAGCCGAACAATCGCCGATCTCGATAATTCTGAAAATATACTTCCGCAACACTTAAGTGAGGCAATTCAATACAGGAGTTTAGATAGAGAGCTGTGGAAGCACTAATTCCAAATAAATCATACTGATATCATCCCGCAATAAGTTATTTGCATATTTACTACAATCAAAATATATTTACTGCTCGATTTTTAAACATTTTTGGGCGGACGCCGGAGTTGGAGAGCCGGGGCGGACTGTAAATCCGTTGGCTGACGCCTTTGGGGGTTCGAATCCCTCGCCGCCCACGGTAAATTATAGTCTAAACTATTGTTGAAAGGGAAATATTTTTAGAATTTCTTTCCCTTATTTTTTTGTGTTTTCACCGGGAGTTTTTAAGAAAAATTTTGGGTTCTGCGGGAGTAACTCAGTTGGCTAGAGTCACAGCCTTCCAAGCTGTTGGTCGCGGGTTCGAGTCCCGTCTCCCGCTCCAACTAAAGAATTACAAAAAAAAACTGAATTGCTGACGTAGCTCAGTTGGTAGAGCACATCCTTGGTAAGGATGAGGTCACCGGTTCAATCCCGGTCGTCAGCTCAAAAGCGATCGTTAGTATCTTTATAAGGATAATTTTATGGCAAAAGGAAATATAAGACAAAAAATAGTTTTGGAGAGCACGGCAGGAACTGGTTATAGGTATGCGACAACTAAAAATAAGAGATTGCATCCTGGCAGAGTTGAATTTAAGAAATACGATCCCGTAGTTCGTAAACATGTAATATTTAAGGAAACCAAATAACTACGTCAGTAGCTCAATTGGCTAGAGCAGCGGTCTCCAAAACCGCAGGTTGGGGGTTCGAGTCCCTCCTGACGTGCACGAAATAAAAATTTGGAAATGGTATGAAAGAAAAAATAATAAAGTTTTTTGAAGACGTTGTTAAAGAAATGAAAAAGGTTACTTGGCCAACCAGGAATGAATTAATAGAATCTTCAAAAATTGTGATCGTTGTCTGTTTAATCCTTGCCGGGTTTACTTATGTTATCGATATGGCAATTAACGTAGTCATAAAAGGAATTTTTTAAGTAAGATTATTTATGGAAGCTAAATGGTATGTAGTGAGAACATTTTCGGGACACGAAAATAAAGTCAAGCAATTCCTTGATGCTGAGCTTGCGGAGAACGAACAGTTAAGGGCAAAGGTAAAAGAAGTCCTTGTTCCAACTGAAAAAGTATTCGAAGTAAAGGACGGAAAAAAAAGGAGCAAAACAAAAAATTTTTTCCCTGGATATATTTTGGTTCAAGCAGAGCTTGATAATCAGGTTAAAGAATTTATTCTCAATACACAATCGGTGATGGGCTTTCTTGGAACAGGAAGAAATCCAAACCCATTGCAGCCCGAAGAAGTTAAAAGGATTGTCGGCAGAATAAACCAGGATGAAAATACAGAAAGAATGGAAACGATATTCAGGAATGGTGATCTTGTTAAAATCGTTGATGGTCCGTTTAATAACTTTAATGGAACTATCCAGGAAGTCAATGAAGAAAAAATGAAAATAAAAGTTATGGTTTCAATCTTTGGAAGAAAAACTCCGGTTGAAATCGATTTTGTTCAGGCAGAATTAGAAAAATAAAAATCAGTTTAACAGGAAAATAGCATGGCAAAGAAAATAGATAGTTTTATAAAGCTGCAAATACCGGCAGGTAAAGCCAATCCTTCACCTCCGGTTGGACCGGCACTCGGTCAGAAGGGTGTGAACATCATGGAGTTCTGCAAACAATTTAATGCAAGAACTCAGGACAAAGATGGAATGATAATTCCGGTTGTGATAACTGTTTATTCAGATAAATCATTTACCTTTATCACAAAGACTCCCCCGGCAGCAGTATTATTAAAAAGAGCTGCCAAACTTGAGAAAGGATCTGCAGAGTCTAACAAAACCAAAGTTGGAAAGGTTACAAAATCGCAGGTCAAGGAAATTGCGGTAAGTAAAATGCCTGATCTGAATGCTTTTGATGTTGAACATGCTATGAGTATGATTGCAGGAACTGCGAGAAGTATGGGAATCGTTGTTGAAGATTAATCTCTAATCAATATTATTATACAATGCAACACCTGGTGTAAACATGAAAAAATCAAAACGAAATAATGAAATTTTGAAAAATGTGAATATTGCAAAAGAGTATTCAGTTGAAGAAGCTGTAAAACTCTTAAAGGATAATTCTAAAGTGAAGTTTTCCGAAACTCTTGACTGTGCAATTCGTCTTGGAGTAGATCCAAAGCATGCCGAGCAGATGGTTAGAGGAACCGTATCATTACCGAATGGAACTGGTAAAGAAGTGAAGGTTTTGGTTATCGCTAAAGGAGGAAAAGTACAGGAAGCATTGGATGCCGGTTCTGATTTTGCAGGCTTTGAAGAATACCTTGAAAAAATTAAAGGCGGTTGGGCTGATATTGATGTTATAATTGCAACTCCTGACTCAATGAGTGAGCTCGGAAAGCTAGGAAAAGTTTTAGGTCCAAAAGGATTAATGCCAAATCCCAAAAGCGGAACCGTTAGCCAGGATGTTGCAAATGCAGTCAAAGAAATAAAAGCAGGTAAAATTGAATTCAGAGTAGATAAAACCGGTATTGTGCATACATCATTAGGTAAATTGAATTTTGAAGCTGATAAGCTAGTTGAAAATACAAGGGCTTTTATAAATACAATAATTAAAATGAAACCCGCTTCGGCAAAAGGACAATATGTTAAGAGTTTGTTTCTCTCTAGCACAATGGGTCCAGGTCTGAAGATTTCAAAAGAAGAAATTCCGGTCCGTTAAGGACTAAAAGTTTACGCACTAATAAAATGCTTCTAACCGACACGATTATTTAAACCTCTGAATCGGGAGATCTATGAATAGAAATGAAAAAGATGAAATCATTTCCAAAGTTAAGGAAATGATAAACTCAGCATCAGCTGTGTACCTTACTGATTATACAGGAATAAATGTCGAAGATATTAATGATATCAGAAACAAATTCCGTAAAGAAGGCGTACGATATAAGGTATTTAAAAATACTTTATTCAAACGTGCGCTTATCGAATCAGGCAAGTACGATAAGCTTGCAGATCATCTTATTGGTATGACTGGTTACGTTTTCGCAGGTAAAAATCCAATTGCTCCGGCAAAAATCATCCAGAAATACTTTGATGAAAAACAAAAACTATCCCTCAAAGCCTGTTATGTTGATGGTGAATTTTATCCAGGGTCACAGTTAAAGACACTGGCATCGTTGCCATCTAAGAATGAAATCATCGCAGGAATTTTGGGTAGTCTCAATTCCCCGGCTTCAGGAATTGTTGGTGTTCTTAATGCTGTGATGAGAGATCTTACAAGTGTGATTGACGAGATTTCAAAGAAAAAAGCAGCTTAATTTTTAATATTTATTGAAAACAAATTTAGATTAGGAGAAAATAAAATGGCTAATAAAATTGCACAAGCAGTTGAACTGATTGAAGGAATGACTCTTCTTGAAGCTTCTGAACTAAAAAAGGCGCTGGAAGAAAAATTTGGTGTTACGGCAGCTGCCCCGATGATGATGGCCGGAGCCGTTGCTGGCAGCGGAGATGCGGCTGCTGCAGTTGAAGAAAAAACTGAATTCAGCGTAGTGCTTCAGGCTGCAGGTGAGAAGAAAATCAATGTAATTAAAGTTGTAAGAGCACATACAGGTTTGGGACTAAAGGAAGCAAAAGACCTTGTTGATAATGCACCCAATACTGTTAAGGAAGGCATTTCTAAAGACGAAGCAGAAAAACTCAAAAAAGAGTTTGAAGAAGCCGGCGCTACTGTAGCCTTAAAGTAATCAATTTTAAAATTACTGTTTCTAATTTGTTACTTAAAGAGTGATAAGGTGGAAAAATCTGTCTTATCGCTTTTTGCATTTATTATGATGCGTTAATCCAACTTATGAAGACTAAGAAATTTAATATTTACAGGAGGTTTACAATTGAATAATAAGCGAATTTCCTTTGGAAGAATTCCTACTATTCTAGATGCACCTGATCTGTTGAGTATTCAAACTCAAACGTTTGAAGAATTTATTCAGCAGGATGTTGCCCCTGAACTACGTGAAAACAAAGGCTTGCAGAATGTGTTTACAGCCAATTTTCCGATTTTCGATAACAAGGAAAATTACAGACTCGATTTTATCGAATATGTTATAGAAACACCGAGATTTTCAATTGAAGAATGTATGGAAAGAGGTCTTACTTTTGCGGCTCCGTTAAAAGCAAAGTTAAGATTGTCCACAAAAGATCCTGACACAGAAGAATTTGTAAATAGTGTAGAACAGGAAGTTTATCTTGGAAACGTTCCGTTTATGACAGTGAGCGGTACTTTTATTATAAATGGTGCCGAACGTGTTGTCGTTTCACAGTTGCACAGATCACCAGGTGTTGCTTTTGCTCAAACACTCCACCCAAATGGCACTCCTATTTATTCGGCGAGGATTATTCCGCTAAGAGGTTCATGGGTAGAATTTGCAACCGATATTAATTACGTGATGTATGTTTATATCGATCGAAGGAAAAAGTTTCCAGCAACAACATTACTAAGAGCTCTCGGTTATACATCTGATGATGAAATTTTAAATCTTTTTAATCTCGTTGAAGATGTAAATGTTCATAAAGTTGACTTAAGTTCTTACATAGGCAGAGTTATTGCGAGTGATGTATTTGATGTTTCAACCGGCGAAATCTTTTTGACCAGGGATAGTGCTTTGACAGAAAAAGATATTGAAAGACTTGAAGATGCCGAAGTAGAAGTGCTTAAGCTTTTAACAATTGAAACTTCCGCTGAACAGGATCTCATCGTTAATACTTTAAGAAAAGATGGTTCACATAACAAAGAAGAAGCGCTGTTTGCAATTTATAGACAGCTTCGTTCCGGTGAAGCACCTGATATGGAAACAGCAGAAGCATTAATTGAAAAATTATTCTTCAACGACAAAAGATATGATCTTGGTGATGTTGGACGTCACAGGATGAATGATAAATTAAATCTCAGTATTCCTGAAACAACAACCGTACTTACAGTCCAGGATATAATAGAGATAATGAAATATATCATCAAGCTTAAAAATGGAAATGAAGCAGTTGATGATATTGATCATTTAGGTAACAGACGAATCAGGACAGTTGGCGAGCAATTAAGCCAGCAATTTAATATCGGTATGGCTCGTATGGCGAGGACAATTAAAGAGAGAATGAACATGCGTGATACCGAAAGTTTTACTCCGCAGGATTTGGTAAATGCCAGAACAATAACGAGTGTTATTAATGCATTCTTTGGTACCAACCAGTTATCACAATTTATGGATCAAACAAATCCGTTAGCTGAAATGACACATAAAAGAAGAATGTCTGCTTTAGGTCCTGGTGGATTAACGCGTGAAAGAGCCGGGTTTGAAGTCAGAGATGTTCACTATACACATTATGGAAGATTATGTCCGATCGAAACTCCGGAAGGACCGAACATTGGATTGATTTCATCTCTTACAATTTATGCGAGAGTAAACCGTTACGGATTTTTGGAAACCCCTTACAGAAAAGTGGGCAAGGGAAAAGTTTCTAAAGAAGTAGAATATTTAACAGCTGAACAGGAAGATATTTTTACAATCGCTCAAGCGAATGCTCCTTTAGATCAACAATCAAAATTTGTGAATGAAAGAGTGAAGTCAAGATTAAAAGGAGAATTTCCAATTGTTCCTCCTGAACAAGTACAGTATATGGATGTTGCACCGGCACAGCTTGTTAGTGCAGCTGCTGCACTTATTCCTTTTCTTGAACACGATGATGCTAACAGGGCACTTATGGGTTCCAATATGCAGAGACAAGCAGTACCTTTATTAAGACCTGAGAATCCAATAGTCGGAACCGGGATGGAGGAGAAAGTTGCCCGTGATTCCAGAGCAATGATTTTAGCTGAAGATGATGGTGTGGTTGAATATGTTGATTCGGATAAAATAATTGTTAAGTACGATATAAATCCAAATAGCATTGAAGCACTTACATCATTCAATGATGTGAGAAGAGTTTCATATAAGCTGATTAAGTTCAGCGGTACAAATCAGGAAACATCTATTAATCAAAAACCGATTGTTGCTGAAGGATTGCGTGTAAAAGCTGGAGATGTTCTGGCTGATGGGCAAGCAACTGAAAATGGTGAACTTGCTCTCGGACGAAATGTACTTGTTGCTTTTATGCCATGGCGCGGATACAACTTTGAGGACGCTATTATCGTCAGTGAGAAAATGGTTAAAGAAGATGTTTACACTTCGATTCATATCGAAGAGTTTGAACTGCAGGTACGGGAAACTAAAAGAGGCGAAGAAGAACTGACACGTGAGATTCCAAATGTAAGTGAAGAAGCAGTAAGAAATTTGGATGAGGATGGAATTGTAAGAGAAGGAGCAGAAGTTAGAGAAGGCGACATTCTGATTGGTAAAATTACACCTAAAGGTGAAACAGACCCGACACCTGAAGAAAAATTATTAAGAGCAATCTTCGGAGATAAAGCTGGAGATGTGAAGGATGCTTCATTAAAGGCACCTCCGGGACTTAAAGGTATCGTAATTAAAACCAGGCTGTTCAGCAGAAAACGCAGAGATACGGAATCAAAGAAAGTTGAAAAAAATGCTTTTGATAAACTTGAATCTGATCACAGGCAAAAAGTAAAAGCTCACTATGAAAAATTAGTGGTCAAACTTACAAAACTTTGCGAAGGCTTAACTACAACCGGTATCAGAGATCTTGACGGAACCATGACCTTAAGGAGCGGTACTTCAATTAAGGAAACTACGTTCTCTGCAATTGAAGACGTTACAAAGCTGGATTCTACAATGGACTGGTTCGACAGCAAAAAAACAAACAATCATGTTAAAACTCTTTATAAAAATTACTTCAAAGAGCTGTCTGAATATGAAGAAGAATATAAGAGAGAAAAAATAAAAATTGCCAGTGGTGATGAGTTACCTCCCGGCATCGTTCAACTGGCAAAAGTATACGTTGCTAAAAAACGTAAACTTGCTGTTGGTGATAAGATGGCAGGAAGACATGGTAATAAAGGTGTTGTTGCAAAAGTTGTCTCGGCTGAAGACATGCCGTTTTTACCAGATGGAACACCGGTTGATATAATTCTGAATCCACTGGGAGTTCCTTCAAGAATGAATTTAGGACAGCTTTATGAAACGGCACTTGGATGGGTTGGTCATCAGCTCGGGGTTAAATTTGCAACGCCGATTTTTGATGGTGCTAAAATAGAAGATGTGAATGAATGGTTAATAAAAGCAGGCATTGACACCGGAAGTAAAACAATTTTGATCGATGGAAGAAGCGGAGAAGAATTTCATCAGAAAGTTACCTGCGGATATATTTATATGATGAAGCTTAGCCATTTGGTTGATGATAAAATTCACGCACGGTCTATTGGCCCATATTCACTGATCACACAGCAGCCGCTCGGTGGAAAAGCTCAGTTTGGCGGACAAAGATTTGGTGAGATGGAAGTCTGGGCACTCGAAGGATATGGTGCTTCTCATACCTTGCAGGAAATTTTAACAATTAAGAGTGATGATGTTGCCGGAAGAGCAAAAGCTTATGAGGCAATAGTTAAAGGTGAAAACCTTCAGGAACCAAATATTCCTGAATCGTTCAACGTTCTTATAAAAGAACTTCAAGGCCTTGGTCTTGATATAACTATTAATTAATAACGTTGAAAAATTAACTTCATAGAAATTAGGAGATTATAAAAATGGCATATAGAGTTCAAGAACATGCGATGATTGACATTGATAGTATTACTATCAGTTTAGCAAGTCCCGATGATATTCTTTCAAGATCTTATGGCGAGGTTACAAAACCTGAAACCATTAATTACAGATCGTTCAGACCTGAAAAGGATGGACTATTCTGTGAAAAAATATTCGGTCCAACACGCGATTGGGAATGTTTCTGCGGAAAATATAAGAGAATTAGATATAAGGGAATCATTTGTGACCGATGCGGAGTTGAGGTGACCCAGAAAAGTGTTCGCCGGGAAAGGATGGGGCATATTTCCCTTGCTGTTCCGGTCGTTCATATTTGGTTTTTCAGAGCACAACCATCCAAGATCGGCAATATAATTGGCTTAAGTTTAAAGGAACTTGAGAAAGTTATTTATTATGAATCTTACATTGTAATTAATCCCGGACCAACTGGTTTAAGTAAAAGAGATCTCATTTCTGAAGACCAGTATTTTGAGGTAGTTAACTCGCTTCCTACAGGAAATGAAAAGCTTGATGATTCAGATCAAAATAAATTTATCGCCAAGATTGGTGGTGATGCTGTAAAATCAATACTTAAAAACACTAACGTCGAAGATCTTTCTTCGATATTAAGAGACCAGGTTACAGTTGAAACTTCCCAGCAGAAAAAAGCTGATCTTCTGAAAAGATTGAGAGTTATCGAAGCCTTCAAACAAGAAAACGTAAATGTCGAAAATAAACCTGAATGGATGGTGTTGAATTATATACCTGTTATTCCACCGGAGTTAAGACCACTCGTTCCGCTTGAAGGAGGCAGATTTGCTACCAGCGATTTAAATGATCTTTACAGAAGAGTTATCATCCGTAACAACAGGTTACGCAGATTGATTGACATCAAAGCTCCTGAAGTAATTCTAAGAAATGAAAAACGAATGCTGCAGGAAGCAGTTGATGCACTTTTTGATAATTCAAGAAGAGGCAGTGCTGTAAGAAGTGATAATAATCGTCCACTCAAATCTTTAAGCGATATGCTGAAAGGTAAGCAGGGACGGTTTCGTCAGAACTTACTTGGAAAAAGAGTTGATTATTCTGGTCGTTCAGTTATTGTTGTCGGTCCGGAACTAAAACTACATCAGTGTGGACTGCCAAAAGATATGGCAGTTGAATTATTCAAACCATTTATTATCAGGAAGTTGATTGAACGAGGGCATAACAAAACAGTTAAAAGTGCCAGGAAAGTTGTCGACAGAAAAGACCCGATAATCTGGGATATTCTCGCAAAGATTATTGAAGGACATCCGATCTTACTGAACCGTGCACCAACGCTTCATCGATTAGGAATTCAGGCATTCCAGCCCATACTAATTGATGAAAAAGCAATTCAACTTCATCCTATGGTTTGTACTGCATTTAATGCGGATTTTGATGGAGATCAGATGGCTGTTCACGTTCCGCTTTCATTCGCTGCACAACTGGAAGCTTCCTTACTGATGCTTAGCAGTCACAATATTTTGTCACCTCAGAATGGTAGCCCGATCGTTGTACCGACACAGGATATAGTTTTAGGATGTTACTATTTAACAAAGATGCGTCCCGGCGATAGAGGTGAAGGAATGACATTCTCTTCTCCTGAAGAAGTTATTATTGCAAATGACAACAACGTGGTAGGTCTGCATGCAAAAATAAAAGTTAAGATAGATGATAAATTTATTGAAACCACAACAGGTCGTGTCATATTCAACAGGATAGTGCCAAAGGAGATTGGGTTTATCAATCAGTTGCTTATAAAGAAAACTTTTGGTGGAATTATTGGTAAAACGTTTATGCTTCTCGGGAATAAAGTGACTGCAAAATTCCTTGATGATCTTAAAGATCTCGGTTTTAAATATGCAACTGAAGGCGGGTTGTCAGTTAGCTTTGCTGATATGATTGTTCCTGAAGAGAAGGAAGCTTTAATTACAAAAGCAAATAAAAAAGTTGATGGAATCTTAAATGAGCATGAGCAGGGAGTAATAACTGATGCCGAAAGATATAATAAGATAATTGACGTTTGGACTCATACCACGAATGATGTTGCCAGAGCTTTGATGGAAAAAATTAAAGCTGCCGATAGCGGATTCAATTCAATTCATATGATGGTTGATTCGGGTGCAAGAGGCTCACAAGAGCAAGTCAGGCAACTGGCGGGTATGCGCGGACTTATGATGAAACCGCAAAAAACACTTTCCGGTCAGGCTGGAGAAATTATTGAAAACCCAATTGTTGCAAACTTTAAAGAAGGATTAACTGTTCTCGAGTATTTCATCTCAACTCACGGAGCTAGAAAAGGACTTGCGGATACTGCATTGAAAACTGCAGATGCTGGATATCTAACCAGGAGACTGGTTGACGTTTCTCAGGATGTTATCATTACTGAAGACGAATGCAGCACTATTTTAGGTATTGAGATTAAAGCTCTTAAAGATGTTGAACAAGAAAGAGAACCGTTGTCTGAACGTATCACTGGACGTGTTGCGCAGGAAGATGTTTATCACCCGATTACTGAGGAACTTATAATCGAAGCCGGGCAGCACATCACTGAAGAATTAGCAGAGAAAATTGAAGATGCGAATATAGATTCCGTTTACATAAGAACAGTTTTGACCTGTGAATCAAAAAGAGGTGTTTGTGCAAAATGCTATGGCAGAAATCTTACGAATGGAAAATTTGTGGAAATTGGAGAAGCCGTTGGTATTATTGCCGCACAGTCGATTGGTGAACCCGGAACACAACTTACACTTAGAACTTTCCACTTAGGAGGTACATCTTCAAGAATTGCAAGTCAGTCGCAGGTGGAAACAAATATTGATGGCAAAGTTCAATTCGAAAAAATCTCATTCGTGGAAAAAACCGAATCAGATCCTTTTGGTGGACCGGATTACAAAGTTAAAGTTGTAACCGGCAGAAGAGGTGCAATCGGAATTTATGACGACAACAACCGTCAGCTCAAAAAATTTGATGTCCCTTATGGTGCTGAGCTAGTTGTTAACGAAGGTCAGCTTGTTAAAAGAAATGCACCGATTTATAATCATGATCCTTATAATGCATTAATTATATCTGATATTTCCGGGAAAGTAAAATTTGTAGATTTGATTGACGGATCAACTTTAAAGCAGGTTACTGATGAACAGACTGGTCACGTTCAAAAAGTTGTAACTGATTCAAAAGATAAAACCCTCACGCCGAGTATAATTATAGAAAATGGAAACGGGGAGAAGAAATCGTTTAACCTTCCAACCCGGTCATATCTTTCAATTGATGAAGGTGATGTAATTGCAGCCGGAACCGTGCTTGCAAAAATTTCCAAGCAAACAACAAAGAGCAGGGATATAACAGGCGGTCTTCCAAGAGTAACTGAACTGTTTGAAGCAAGAAGTCCGCAGGAACCAGCTATAGTTTCCGATATTGAAGGCGTGGTAAAATTCGGTGCAAGAAAAAAAGGTTCAAGGGAGATAATAGTCACTGCCCATGATGGATCTGATGAGAAAAAATATAATGTACCCCTTGGTAAACATATTTTAGTTCAGGATAGTGACGATATTCCGGCAGGTGAAAAAATAACTGATGGACCGATTAATCCACATGACATTTTAAGAATTAAAGGTACAAGTGCAGTACAGGAATATCTTGTAAATGAAATTCAGGATGTATACCGTCTGCAGGGTGTTAAGATTAATGATAAACACATTGAAGTAATAGTCCGTCAGATGCTTCAGAAAATTAAAATCGTTTCTCCTGGGGATACAAAATTCCTTGAAGAAGATATCGTTGACAGGAATGAGTTTCTAGATGAAAACAATAAAATTGTAAATATGGTTTATGTTGAAGAGAAAGGTGATTCAAGGTTGAAAGTGAATCAACTGATAAGTAAGGCAAAGTTCAGAGAGTTAAATGCAGATCTTAAAAAGAAAGATAAAAAGTTAGCTGTTGCAAGAGATGCCTACCCGGCAACATTTGAGCATGTTTTATTAGGCATAACACAAGCCGCACTTTCGACCGAGAGTTTTATTTCTGCAGCTTCATTCCAGGAAACTACCAAAGTGTTAGCTAATGCAGCTATTGAGGCAAAGATTGATAAACTTATCGGATTAAAGGAAAATGTTGTTATGGGACACTTAATTCCTGCTGGAACAGGACTGAAAAAATACCGTAAGATTTTACTTAAGTCTGAAATTACGGTTCCGGAATTCGCTGAGAAAGAACCGGTAGTTGCTGAGTAAACCAGTAGAATTGGCTTAAAGATTAGTATAACTTTGATTCTGAACGGATCAAATGAATTTAAAGTATGAATCAAGATTATTTATATTTCATTTTCTTGACTTAATTTCACTTAAAAAGTATATTTCAAGTCTGAATTTTTTTATGATATTTAATTAGGAGTATTTATTGCCGACTATTAATCAACTCGTCAGGAAGGGTCGTGCTCACATATTAGCAAAAAATAAAGCACCGGCTTTAGATGCTTGTCCTCAAAAAAGAGGAGTCTGTACAAGAGTATATACGACAACTCCAAAAAAACCAAATTCTGCACTCAGGAAAGTGGCAAGGGTCAGGTTGACAAACCATATGGAAGTTACAGCGTACATTCCTGGTGAAGGACACAATCTTCAGGAACATTCAATTGTTTTGATAAGAGGTGGAAGGGTTAAAGATTTACCAGGTGTTAGATATCATATAATCAGAGGAACATTGGATACAAGCGGAGTTGAAGATAGAAAAAAAGGAAGATCCAAGTACGGCGCAAAAAAACCAAAGGCGAAATAAGACATGAGAAAAAAAAGATCCGGTAAAAAATTTTTAAAACCTGATCCAAAATTCAGCGACATGATGGTTTCAAAATTTATCAATTCTATTATGTATGAAGGAAAAAAATCCATAGCCAGAAGTATCATATATGATGCATTCGAAATTATTGAACAGAGAACCAAAAAATCAGGATTAGATGTTTTTAAACAAGCTCTTAATAATGTGCAGCCGGTTATAGAAGTCAGAAGCAGAAGAGTTGGCGGCGCAACTTACCAGGTTCCGACGGAAGTCAGACCTGAAAGAAGATCTGCATTAGCCATGAGGTGGATTAAAACTTATGCACGACAGAGAAGTGAAAAAACAATGGCGCAGAAATTAGCAAATGAACTGATAGCTGCTTCAAACAATGATGGTTCGGCAGTTAAGAAAAAAGATGACACACACAGAATGGCAGAAGCCAATAAAGCATTTGCACATTTTAAATGGTAATAATAGTCACATAAGCGAAATGAAAGTTAATTGATGAGTACAAGAGTTAGCATAGATAAAGTCAGGAATATTGGAATAATGGCTCATATAGATGCTGGGAAGACAACAACTACAGAGCGAATATTATTCTACACAGGTAAAGTACATCGTTTAGGCGAAGTTCATGATGGCGCATCTGTAATGGATTGGATGGAACAGGAAAAAGAAAGAGGAATCACAATTACAAGTGCTGCTACTACCTGTTTCTGGAATGATCATCAGATAAATATTATTGATACACCCGGGCATGTTGATTTTACTGTTGAAGTAGAAAGATCATTAAGAGTTTTAGATGGAGCTGTTGCACTATTTTGTGCAGTTGGCGGCGTTGAACCACAGTCTGAAACTGTTTGGCGTCAGGCAGATAAATACAGTGTTCCAAGGATTGCATTTATTAATAAAATGGATAGAATTGGCGCGGACTTTTATCATGCAGTACAGATGATGAGAGACCGACTAAAAGCAAATGCCATTCCGGTTACTCTTCCCATCGGTGAAGGCGATTTGTTTTCAGGAATAATCGATCTTATTTCATTTAAAGCACGGATGTATCACGAAGAAACTTTTGGTGCTACTTTTGAAGAAATTGCAATTCCCCAGGATTTACTGGAAGTTGCGAACAAATACAGAACTCTGATGCTTGAAGCTGTATCGGATATTGACGATACCTTGCTTGAAAAATATCTTGATGGTAAAGAAATAAGTCCCGAAGAAATAAAGAAGGTTCTTCGGAAAGCAACTATTGAATTAAAAATTATTCCGGTTCTGTGCGGATCTTCTTTTAAGAATAAAGGCGTGCAGAAACTGCTCGACTATGTTGTAGATCTATTACCATCTCCGATAGACTTTAAAGAAATAGAAGCGCACCATGTTGGAATGAATGATTTAGTGAAAAGAAAAATTGATGAAAAAGAAAAATTCACTGCTCTCGCATTTAAAATTATGAATGATGCATACGTGGGTAAGCTTTGTTTCTTCAGAGTTTATTCAGGAATGCTCAAATCAGGATCATATATATATAATCCAGTTAGTGAAAGGAAAGAGCGTATAGGTAGGCTGCTTCAGATGCATGCAAATCACAGAGAAGATATTAGCGAAGTTAAAGCCGGAGATATTGCTGCAGCCGTTGGTCTTAAATATACCAGAACTGGCGATACTCTTTGCACAGAAGACGATGCTGTCATTCTCGAAAAAATGTCATTCCCTGAACCGGTTATTCAAATTGCAATTGAACCGAAAACAAAAGCTGATCAGGATAAACTATCTGATGCATTATCAAGACTTTCAGATGAGGATCCGACATTTAGGGTTCACGTTGATGATGAAACTAGACAAACATTAATAAGCGGTATGGGAGAACTTCATCTTGAAATCCTTGTTGACAGGATGAAAAGAGAATTTAAAGTTGAAGCGAATATCGGAAAGCCGCAGGTAGCTTACAGAGAAACGATCACGGAAACTGTTTCAGTCGAAGGAAAGTTTATTAAGCAGTCAGGCGGCAGAGGAAAATATGGTCATGTATGGATTGAAGTATCGCCTAATGAACCTGGAAAAGGATATGAATTTACGAATGCAATAGTTGGAGGCACAGTACCAAAAGAATATATCCCGGCCGTTTCGGCTGGAATTCAGGAAGCTATACGAAATGGTGTTGTTGCCGGTTATCCTGTTGTTGATGTCAAAGCAAAACTAGTCGATGGTTCTTATCACGATGTCGATTCGGATGAATTATCATTTAAAGTTGCCGGATCTATGGCATTCAAAGCCGGCTGCAAGAAAGCAAAACCGATTCTGCTTGAGCCAATAATGTCAGTAGAAGTTGTAACCCCTGAAGAATATCTTGGTGATGTTATGGGCGATATAAATTCAAGAAGAGGAAAGATTGAAGGATTCTCTGCGAGAAAGGATGCCCAGGTTATAAAAGCCATGGTTCCTCTTTCGGAGATGTTCGGGTATGCAACTGTCTTAAGATCGATGACACAAGGCAGGGCAATTTACTCAATGCAGTTTGAACATTATTTACAGATTCCGCAGTCAATTGCTGAGGAAATTTCGGAAAAATCTTTAGGAAAAAAATCAACAGCAACAGCTTAACAGAATAGTACAATTAATAAAAGAAAAATATAAAGGAGATAATGATGGCAAAACAAAAATTTGATAGGAGTAAGCCTCACGTTAACGTTGGGACAATTGGTCACGTTGATCATGGTAAAACAACCTTGACGGCTGCCATCACAATGGCTCTCGCCAAAAAGGGCTTATCTGAAATAAGAACTTTTGACAGTATCGATAACGCACCTGAAGAAAGAGAGAGAGGTATTACAATTGCAACTGCTCATGTTGAATACTCAACAGAGAAAAGACATTACGCACATGTAGATTGTCCCGGACATGCTGATTATGTGAAAAATATGATCACAGGTGCAGCACAGATGGACGGCGCTATTCTGGTAGTTGCTGCTACCGATGGTCCTATGCCGCAAACCAGAGAGCATATCCTCCTTGCCAGGCAGGTAGGCGTACCCAAAATAGTTGTATTTATGAATAAAGTTGATATGGTTGACGATCCGGAATTACTTGAGCTTGTTGAAGTTGAGTTAAGAGATCTGTTGAATTATTATGAATTTCCCGGTAATGAAATTCCAATTATACAAGGCTCCGCTCTTAAAGCACTAGAAGCAGCAGCCTCCGGTGATGTAACAATAGATGACCCCAGACTTAAATGTATCTGGGATTTAATGACAGCAGTTGATACTTATATTCCAATTCCGCAAAGAGATACAGCTAAACCGTTCCTGATGCCCGTTGAAGATGTTTTTTCAATTACTGGCCGTGGTACTGTTGCTACCGGAAGAGTAGAAAGAGGCCAGGTAAAAATTCAGGAAGAACTTGAGCTTATTGGACTTGGAGTTCATAAGAAAACAGTTGTTACTGGTATTGAAATGTTCAGGAAGGAACTTGAGTCTGCAATTGCTGGTGATAATGCCGGAATTCTTTTACGAGGTATTGACAAAACTGAAATAGAAAGAGGAATGGTATTAGCAAAAACAGGTTCTATTACTCCTCATACAAATTTTGAAGGATCGGTTTACATCCTTTCAAAAGAAGAAGGCGGTAGACATACACCATTCTTCAATGGTTACAGGCCACAGTTTTACTTCAGAACCACCGATGTTACTGGTGTCGCAACATTACCGGAAGGTACAGAAATGGTTATGCCGGGTGATAATATTAAACTTTCTATTGAATTGATTTCTGAAATCGCTATGGAAGAGGGATTAAGGTTTGCTATTCGTGAGGGCGGTAGAACAGTTGGTGCTGGCGTTGTTACTAAGATTATGAAATAAATTTGTTCAATTAGAATTTGAAGAGGTAATTCCGATTCCTTTTCGATCGTGATTAATTATAAGGAGTTATTTAGTGGCCGGACAAAAGATAAGAATAAAACTTAAGTCATACGATCACATACTGATAGATAAGTCGACTGAAAAAATTATTAAAACAGTTCGAAGTACTGGTGCTGTTGTATCAGGACCAATTCCATTACCGACCAGAAGAACTATTTATACTGTTTTGAGATCTCCTCATGTTGATAAAAAATCACGTGAACAGTTTGAAACACGGGCACATAAAAGAATAATTGATATTTATAACTCGAATAACAAAACCGTGGATTCTCTGAGTAAGCTGGATATTCCCGCGGGTGTAGATATCGAGATTAAATTATAATATAGGTGAAATTCAAATGCCTGGTATGTTAGGTAAAAAATTAGGAATGACAAATGTTTTTAATGCTGAGGGTGACCTGGTTCCTGTTACAATTATCAATGCTGATCCGTGCAAAATTATTTCTATCAAGACAAAAGAAAAAGATGGTTATAACGCAGTTCAGTTAGGTTATGGGGAACGGAAGGAAAAAAATATAAGCAAACCTGTGCTCGGACAGTTTAAAAAGAACAATCTTAAACCTGCATTGGCATTGAGAGAATTTAAAGGTTTTGATATGAATACATTGAAAGTGGGAGATGAAATAAAAGTTGAGATGTTTACAGAAGGAGAAAAAATTAAAGTCAGAGGTAAAAGTAAAGGTAAAGGATTCCAGGGTGTAATGCGCAGACATGGGTTTAGCGGAGTTGGAGGTACTACTCATGGCCAAAGTGACAGATTAAGAGCTCCCGGGTCCATTGGTGCTAGTTCATATCCTTCAAGAGTTTTTAAAGGACAGAGAATGGCCGGCAGAATGGGAAATCAGGTTGTGACCATATCTAATTTAGTCGTTGTTAAAATTATTCCTCAAGAGAATATTATTATGGTTAAAGGTGCTGTACCCGGTGCGCAAAATTCAATTGTAGAACTGATCAAATATTAAATTGGTTTAAAAATGACTTTCGATATTTATAAAATAGATGGTAAAAGTTCCGGCAAGAAAATAGAATTAGCCGATAGCATATTTAAGATTACACCAAACGATCATGTTATTTATTTATCTGTCAAAGCTCATCTTGCAAACAAAAGACAAGGAACGCATAAGGCAAAAGAAAGAGGAGAAGTTAGAGGCGGTGGGAAAAAACCATGGAGACAGAAAGGCCGTGGTACTGCACGTGCTGGTACTATAAGATCTCCGCTTTGGGTTGGTGGTGGAACTATATTTGGTCCAAGACCAAGAAATTACAGGCAGGATTTACCAAAGAAAGTAAATAAACTTGCAAGGAAATCTGCATTTAGCTACAAAGCTAAAGACGAACAGTTAATGGTCGTTGAGGATTTCAACTTTGATAAGCCAAAAACAAAAGATTTTGTGAATGTAATTGATGCACTTAAGGCAACGGGTAAAAAAGTATTGTTGCTTACAGGGAATTACAATCCTAATGTATTTAAATCCGGAAGAAATATTTCAAAAGTAAAAGTGCTTGAGGCAAATAAAGCTTCCACTTATGATATACTGAATAATCAGCTTTTGATTTTGCAGGCTAGTGCAGTTGGTGAAATAAAAAAAATATTCGAAGAAAACACAAAGGCTGAGAAATAATTATGCATCAGGTTTTGATCAGACCGCTCATTACGGAGAAGATGACCCATTTGTCAGCTGATAAAAGCAAGTTTGGGTTTTTAGTAAATCCTAAAGCAAATAAAATTCAAATTGCTAAAGCAGTTGAAGAAAAATTTAATGTTCATGTT
>DATDOL010000019.1:0-18464 GCA_035293265.1 Ignavibacteriaceae bacterium
TTTTTTTTAAATACAATTTGTGCTAAGGTAAAAAACATTTAGATTGAATTATATTTTTTCTAATCTTATCAAAAACAAGGAGTAATTATGTGTTTAAGAAAAATCTTTATAACAGTTTACTTTTTACTCTTCACACAAATAATTTTCTCGCAATCCGGTTTTGAAGGAAGGGTAAAATTTCAGTTTAACGAGGATGGCGATTTGCAGGTAATGGAATACTTTGTTAAGAATGATAAGTTCAGAATGGAAAGCCCCGAAGGAGATGGTACTGTTATATTTGACACAAAGGCGGGTAAAATGCTGATACTGATGAGCGAGGAAAAAATGTATATGGAAATGCCAGTAAATATGTCCAAAGATGTTTATACCAGTATTGATGATGCAAAAGGCAGCTTTACAAAAACCGGTGAGACTAAAGAAATTTTGGGTTACAAGTGTGAAAAATTTCTCTTCGAAGATGAAAATCAAAAAGGCGAAGTCTGGATGACAAAAGAATTGGGCGGGTTTTTACTTTTTGATGACCCGAATAAAATGCAGGATGCGGGACAAAGCTGGAGATCTGAAATTATGCAGGCCGGGTACTTTCCGATTACTGTAAATGAAATCGATGACACCGGGGCGGTGCAAAGTTCATTTAAAGTAATCGAGATCGAACCAAAAACTCTTGATGCTGGTTTATTCAGCGCACCTCAAGGATTTCAAAAGTTTGAAATGCCTAATATGAATATGGATAGTGATGAATAAGTGAATAAATCTGACTATGGTAATCTCTCAATCATACGAGATATTATAAAATGTAGGCTGGACAACCTTTGCAGTTTTTCTTGACTTTCAACCCTCATAGCAGTATTTTTGAACCCTTTATTATAAATAAGATTCGCTTCGGAGGAAAGTAAATTGAAACAGGAAAAGCTGACAAAATTTATTAAAACAGAAGACGCAGACAGAAAATGGTATGTTGTTGATGCAAAAGACCAGGTTCTTGGTAGATTAGCCTCACGTATTGCTATGGTAATACGCGGTAAGAATAAACCGACCTTTACACCAAATATGGATACCGGGGACTTTGTTGTGGTGGTCAACGCAGAGAAAATAAAAGTAACCGGAAAAAGAGAGACTCTAAAAAAATATATTAGACATAGTGGTTATCCTGGTGGGCAGAAGATAACTTCGTATCGCGAAATCATGGATAGTAAACCAGAATTTATAGTTGAAATGGCAGTAAAAAGAATGTTGCCCAAAAGCAAACTTGGTAGGAAGCTTATAAAGAAACTTAAAGTTTACAGTGGTGAAACTCATCCTCATTCTGCACAAAAACCAGAATCACTTAAGTTGATGGAGAATTAATGGTTGACAAAATTTTTATAGGAAGAAGAAAAACATCTGTTGCTAGAGTTATCTTAAGAAATGGCAGCGGAAAAATTAATATTAATGGTAAAGAGTTAGAAAGAGCATTCCCTCTTTTAGTAAACAGGGAAGATATTCTAAGCCCGTTACGTGCAACAGAAACTTTTGGCAGTTATGATGTTAAAGTGAAAGTGCAGGGAGGCGGAGTTACGGGACAGGCACAAGCAATAAAACTTGGAATTGCAAGAGCTCTTGTTGATATCAATCCGGATTTCAGGAAATCACTTAAAGTAGATAGTGCACTAACACGCGATCCTAGGATGGTTGAAAGAAAAAAATACGGAAGACCAAAAGCACGGAAAAGATTTCAGTTTTCTAAAAGATAATTTATTTAATCACACATACTTCCTGATTTACCTCCTGTGTCCGGCAGTTACCGGATTAAAGGTAAAGCTGACGGGAGTAGAAGCTAAACAGGAGCAATATGAATAAAGTTGATTTAACTCAGCTTATTGAAGCTGGTGCACACTTCGGACATTTAACCCGCCGATGGAATCCCAAAATGAAGCCGTATATTTTTATGGAAAAAAACGGGATCCACATCATCGATCTTAAAAAAACACAATCACTTCTTGAATCTTCCGCAGAAGCACTTGCAAAAATGGTTTCTGACGGAAAGACGGTTTTATTCGTAGGTACAAAAAAACAGGCAAAAAATATTATTGAGTCCGAAGCAAAACGATGCGGTATGAATTGGGTAAGTGAGCGCTGGCTTGGAGGTATGCTCACAAATTTTGCAACGATTCGTAAAAGTGTTAAACGTTTACAGAATATTGAGAAACAGGAAACCGATGGAACCTTTGATAAGATTACAAAAAAAGAAAGACTGTTTTTATCAAGAGAAAGAGATAAACTTAAAAAAGTTCTGGAAGGTGTTGAATCTATGTCAAAACTTCCGGGAGCTGTTTTTGTTGTTGATATCAAAAAAGAATCCATCTCTGTTAAAGAATCAAAAAGATTAGGAATCCCGGTTTTCGCAATAGTTGATACGAACTGTGACCCGGATGAAATTGATTACCTGATTCCTGCTAACGATGATGCCGTAAAAACAATTGAGCTTATTGTTAAAAAAATGGCTGATACCGTAATCGAAGGCAATGCAAAGCTTAAGGAACGAAAAGCCGAAGAGGTTGTTGAAAAAGAAAGAATCAAAAAAGAAAAAGAACACGAAAAAGAAGAAGCGAAACAACATGCAGAAACTGTTAAGGAAGATGAAAAAAAAGAATTCAGGAAAAGAAAAGAATTAAAAAAGCCATCTGAAATAAAAGAGGTTGATGGTGAAGGGGAAATTATTTCTGCTGAAAATTAATCTAATGGAGAATTTAAAATGACGATTACTGCTGCTCAGGTTAATGAGCTACGGAAAAAAACCGGTGCCGGAATGATGGATTGTAAAAACGCATTGGTTGAAGCTGATGGAGATATGACCAAAGCAATCGAAATTCTAAGAAAAAAGGGAACCTCTGTTGCTGCAAAAAGAGCTGACAGAACAGCCAATGAAGGGATGGTCCTTACAAAAATTTCTGATGATAAAAAGAGAGGCTCTATTCTCGAACTTAATTGTGAAACTGATTTTGTCGCAAAAAGTGAAGACTTCGTTAAACTGGCTAACAAAGCCATCAAAACAGCATTTGAAAAAAGGGATGACTCTGTAACAAACTTGCTTGAAAAAAATCAAGACCTGAATGACATGCTGCATGATGTTCTTGGAAAAGTCGGGGAAAAAATCGAAATCTCCAGGTTGGCTAATGAAGAAGCTGCAAATGGAATTCTGGTTGATTATGTTCACCCCGGATCAAAACTTGGTGTGCTGGTAAAATTCGATAACGTGAAGAATAATTACGATGAATTGGTTGAGCTGGGAAAAGATGTGGCAATGCAGGTTGCTGCGATGAATCCTCTTTGTGTTACAAGGGAAGAAGTTGCAAAAGAAACGATCGAAAAGGAAATTGAAATCTATAAAGAAGTATCCCGCAAAGAAGGTAAGCCGGAACAAATACTTGAAAAAATAGCTCTTGGAAAATTGAATAAATTTTACCAGGAAAATATTTTGCTCGAACAGGCTTTCATCAAAGATAACTCTAAAACTGTCGGTGATCTGATTAAAGAGTATAATCTTAAACACAAATCCGATTCGAAGATCGGATTGTTTCATCGGTTTCATCTTGGTGATGAAAAAAAATAATTTCTAAAGAAGGTCTTAAATATTTTAAGACCTTTTTTTATATTTCTGAAAGAATTATTTAATCTTAATAAAATTGCAACGTAATCCGTGAGTAAGTTAAAATATAAAAGAGTTCTGCTCAAGCTAAGCGGTGAATCACTCATGGGTTCGCAGGGTTTTGGAATTGATAATAATGTGCTCGATTTCTTTTCAGCTGAAATAAAAAAAATTTATGATGAGGGTGTTGAACTGGGACTGGTTATCGGAGGCGGAAATATTTACAGAGGATTGAGTGCTACATCACAGGGCATTGACAGGGCGATGGGGGATCAGATGGGAATGCTGGCTACAGTTATAAATGCTCTCGCACTACAAAATGCAATTGAGAAGAGAGGAATTTTTACAAGGCTGATGAGTGCAATTAAAATGGAAGAGATTGCCGAACCTTATATAAGAAGACGTGCCATCAGGCACCTGGAAAAAAGGAGAGTCGTAATTTTTGGTGCCGGTACAGGACATCCATTTTTCAGCACAGATACAGCAGCATCACTCCGGGCCGTGGAAATTAATGCTGACGTAATAGTTAAAGGAACACGTGTCGAGGGAGTCTTTGACAGTGATCCTGAAAAAAATCCTGAAGCATTTAAGTTTGATAATATTTCATATATGGATGTGTTGAAGAAAAATTTAAGAATTATGGATTTGACAGCAATCAGTCTTTGCCAGGAGAATGATCTTCCAATGATTGTATTTAATATGGATGTTCCTGATAATTTATTAAGACTTGTTAGAGGTGAAGAAGTAGGAACTTTAATAACTCACCAACAAAAAATAGTTTAAATAGTTAAATAAATTGCTGAGGTAACAATGAATACAATAATCAAAGATGCAAAAAACAGGATGGATAAATCCATTGAAGCGCTCAGACACGAACTTTCAGGCATCAGGTCAGGAAAAGCCACCACTGCACTTTTAGACGGAGTTAAGGTTGATTATTATGGAAACTTGGTACCGCTGAACCAGGTTGGAAATGTTTCTGTGTTAGATCCGCAAACACTGTCAATAACGCCCTGGGAAAAAACAATGGTTCAGGTTGTTGAAAAAGCTATCCTTGAAGCCAATATTGGATTCAATCCGGTTAGCGACGGAACAAATTTGAAAATACCCGTTCCACCATTAAATGAAGAGAGAAGAAGAGACCTCGTTAAGCTTGTAAAAAAATTTGGTGAGGATTATAAAATCGCAGTAAGAAACGTCAGACGAGATGCAAATGATCATCTTAAAAAAGAACAAAAAGATAAAAAATTGTCCGAGGATCAGCTGAAAGATGCCGAAGCCGAAGTTCAGAAATTAACAGATGCTCATATTAAATTGATAGAAGATACCCTTAAGCACAAAGAAAAAGAAATTTTAGAAATTTAATCAGAACTTTATCGCTTCAAATAATTTAAAGTGATTTACTCTTTTCTGAAATTCAACAAGAATTCATTAATATTTACTAAACTTCTTAACCCATCTTAATCCCAACATATTTCATAATTCATTCTTTCTTATTTTTTTTTTCGGTAATTCGAAAGATTTATTTCAGATAATGCATTATAATTCTGATTCACCGATAATAATGATATTAAAGATTCTTACTTTAAGTTTGCAATATGAAACCCAATCTTCTTTTCTTAAACTCGATTTCAATTTTTGGCGGCGGTGAGATATGGGCTGTAAATACAATAAGAGAGTTTGTACTTAGAGGATATAATGTTTCATTAGTTTGTAATAAAAAATCGACAATTGTCAATAAAGTCAATGAAACCGGTGCAGCCATATTTCCGATAAACATATCCGGTGATCTTAATCCATTCACAATTCTTAAACTTATCCGGATTTTCAGGAAAAGAAATATTAATGTCGTAATTGCAAACGCAGGAAAGGATATTCGTCTTAGCGGATTAGCATCAAAATTTATAAAGAATGTCAAAGTAATAGCAAGGCAAGGAATTGATTATCCGCTAAAAAATAATTTAAGATACAGGTTCACTTATAACAATCTTGCATCCGGAATTATTGCGAACTCTGAAGCAACAAAAAAAACAATGTTGAAGAATGTTCCCTGGCTTGATCCCGACAGGGTGAAAGTAATTTACAATGGTATTAATCCTGATTTATATCTTGCAAGCAGTACGAAAGATTTGCGAAAAGAAATTGGATTAACTGAAAATGATTTTGTTATAGGTTTTGTCGGAAGATTCTCTGTTCAGAAAGGTATTCAATATGCGCTTGAAGCATTTAAAATCATCAATGAAAAATTCAAGAACGTTCATTTACTTCTTTGTGGAGAAGGTGAACTTAAACAGGATATTGAAAATTTTATCGGAGATAATTTTCTTCAGAACAAAATTCATCTTCTTGGGTTCAGAAAGGATATCCCCGACATAATGAGAACAATTAATGTTCTCTTAACTCCTTCGCTTTGGGAAGGATTCGGACTTGTTCTTATTGAGGCAATGGCATCGGGTAAGCCCTGTGTGGCTTCACGAACAAGCAGCATCCCTGAAATTATTAATGATGAGGAGAACGGCATTCTTGTTCAGCCTCAAAATTCAGAATCAATTGTTGAAGCGCTTGATAGATTGATTTCAAATCCTGGATTGGCCCAGGAGTTGGGAGAAAACGGGTTAAAAATTTTTCATGAAAAATTCACTATCGATAGGATGATAAAGAAGTATGAAGAACTTTTATGAGAAATTATTCTTGCAACTACACAGCTCCTGATTTAATGATAACAACGTATTTCCAATATATATGGTGCTTATCTTCTTTCAGCAAAAAAGTTAAACGTTTTTTAATTAAATTTTACCTTTCTAAAACCTGATTTTTAATATATTTATCCTTCTGACAGTCATTGAAAAAGATCTCTGAGCTGAAGTCTCTAACAATTGGACCTATCAAGGTTTCCAACTACCTGAACAGCATAGTTGCCAGGAATATTATTTATATGACTTTCGCAATTATTTTGTTTTTCTTTGGAGTGATTATTTATGGAATTGTTCTGAATCTTCGCCAGGTTTCATTGTCCGAGGCAATGGAACAAAATGGTTTAGGTGAGCTAAAAAATATTTCACTTGTTATTGAGCGGAAAACTTACACTCTTAGCATTTATGAAGATGAGATTTTGGTCAAATCATACAGGGCAAGTTTTGGCAGATTAATAACCAGGCCAAAAGTAAAAGCTGGCGATGGTGCAACTCCGGTTGGCGAATACAGAATTTGCAACATCGATACATTAGGTACGTATTACAAGTTTTTTAAAATAAATTATCCGAACTTGGATGACGCAGTTGAAGCACTTAAAAAAGGATGGATATCTCAAAGGGAGTTTAATGATATCAAATTCCAGTACTATTATGAAAACTGTACTCGGTATCATAGAATTCTTGGCGGTAACATCGGGATTCATGGCATCGGAAGGTTTAATTATATTCTGAAGAATTTACCTTTCGTATTTAACTGGACTGACGGCTCAATTGCATTGAGTGATGAAGATATTGATGAATTAAATTCAATAATAAAAATAGGTACCAAAGTTGTTATCAAATAAATATTCTTTTCTTATACTGTTAATATTATTGCTGACGGTTTTTATTTCCTGTAAAAAAGAGGTTGAACCACCACCACACAAATTATTCGAAGATCAGAGAATGGTTTTAAAAACTGCCGGCGAAGTTCTTAATCAAAAAGTTTCTTTTTCAAATTCCGGTTACTTCGATTCCGATACTCTTAAATCAATTGCTGCCGGTGTTGAGTTTAACGAAAAGAAACAAACGGGAGTCCAGTTTTATTTAATAAACTGGGTTGAAGATTCATTTGTTAAAACTTACAGCACGGCGATATTAGAAGGATCATTCAGTAAATGTACTGTTGATAAAATAAAATTTGCTGCTTTTAAAAATGAACTGATTTACTTCAACTCTGAAGACTATTTTATGGGCACTGCTGGCGGTGAAGTTTTTGCTTACATAATTGATCTAAAAGATAAAAAAACATATTCGGCACATCTGACTGTTGCATCAAAAGGGCTGGTGATCCTTGAACTATCTGAAAACATCCAGAATAAAATGATGAAGAATTTTTTTGTCGGCTATTTTAAGCGAGACTATCCTAACCTTAATATAATGCAGGCAGAGAAATAACCTGCATCAGAGATCTCATCTTTCATTTAAATAGAAAATGGGTTGAACGTGTTCGCAGAAAATTATTATTCCGAACTGACCAAAACCATCTCAACTATTTCAGCCGGGGAGTAAACTTAATTTCATTAATTTTGAATGCGACAAAGTATTAAATTTAGATAATGAAAATCACCGGAATATTAATTTTTCTTTTTACTAATACGTTTTACACAAGCATAGAAACGCTGGCTCAGGTTTCTGAAAATTACGAACTTGTTTCAATAGATTTTGAGGGAAACAATAATTTTTCAAAAAGTGAATTGCTAAGTGTTATTCAAAGCCAGGAAAATCCATTATGGCTTTGGAGATTTCTCAACTCATTTACCCCACTTGGGTCCGGTCCGGTTTACTTTGATTCAACTTCACTCCCTATAGATTTAATTTCGTTGACTTCATATTATGCTGTTAACGGGTTTTTCCAAACCGATCTTCAATATAGTTATGATTCGGATCAGTCAACTAAAGAGGTCAGACTTACTTACATTATTAGTGAAGGTGATTATCATACTTACGGAAAAATTTCGACTCAGGGACTGGAAGCTCTTGATGAATTCATGAATTCAAAAATCAGTCCTTACCTACAATTCGATTCACTTGGCAGATATATTCAGGTAAATGTTGAAGAAAAGATGAATGACCTTGTAACTGAACTCAAGAACGATGGCTATATGCTTGTAACTTTTGACAGCTCCAGGATTAGTATTGACACTCTCCAGAATAAAACAAATTTAATTTCATACTTTACCTTGGGAAACTATTACAGGTATAATGAAATCAGAATAGTAAAAGAAGGAGTTGGAAAAGATCTTGTCAGTGATGAACTTATCGAATACGTAACAAATATTAAAATCGGTGATCCGTATAAAGAAGAGGTACTTGCAAAAAGCAGGCTCCGGCTTGCCCGAACATCATTGTTTACATCTGTAAATGTTAACGGAGTTGAAGGCGACACAACCGGCTCTTATGTACCGCTTCTTGTTCGTGGAACTATAGGTCCGCTTAACGAATTATCTCCAGAGGTTTTTGCAGATAATGAATTGAATACATTCAATGTTGGTATAGGTCTTAGTTATATCAGAAAAAATTTTTTGGGAGATGCACGAAAGCTCACTCTACGTACTAGGCTCAGAGCAGATGACATTACTAATTTAAATTTTTCGTCTTCACAATTTAAAGAATCATTGCAAGGTGAAGTTGATTTTACAATGATTCTTGAACAGCCGTTTTTATTCAGCCGGACTGTTTCAGGCAGGTTGGAAACATTCGCCAAATCCTACCGGATTTCAACAGTCGATTATCAAAATTTCGGAGCAGTGTTTACATCCAGTTTTGATATGCCGTCATACACTTTCATTAATTTAGTCAACCCATATTTCAGATTAGATCGTCTTGTGTATGAGTTCCCGGCTGCTGTTCCTGAAGTCCCTGATACATTTATTGTAAATACGAGAACTTTTACAACTTCTTTGGGACTTGAAACCGGCTCAACAAAAACCGATGATTTATTTTATCCAACTAAAGGAGAAACAATTTCGCTGATAACAGAGGTTGCATCATCGGATGTACTTTGGGAAAGTGATGAGCAGCTTGTAAATAATGCCTTACGTCTGATAAGTGATACCGGATATTATTATAAATTACAGCTCACTTTCGGAATGTACCGGGCTGTCTCAAAAGATAAAAACACAGTAGTTGGTATTAAAGCCAAGTCAGGTTACATTCAAATGATTGATGGTGGTCAGGAGCTGATATCTCCGAATCAGACTTTCTTCGCCGGCGGCAGCAATTCCGTGCGCGGTTGGAGGGCACGCGAGCTTATACCACCTGAGCAAGTTCAATACATTGGGGCACCCGATATAAATGAGGAACTCAAGATTCGCGGAGGAACATTTTTAATCGAAGGATCTTTTGAGTACAGAAGAAGATTTGAAACTGATCTCGGTTTTGCATTGTTTGTCGATTACGGCAATACCTGGAACAGCTATAAAGAAGTGAGATGGAATAACATAGCCTGGGCAATTGGTACTGGAATCAGGTATTATTCTCCTATTGCGCCATTTAGAATCGATTTTGGATTTAAATTGTATGATCCTGAAAATGGAAAATTTATTACTGAACAAAAAGTTTTTGATACTTTGGAATTCCACTTCGGGATTGGCGAGGCATTTTAATAAAGATTGTACGTAGTCGTAAACCAGAATGCAACGGTTATTATATTTTTTGAAGACTACAGTTAAAATAATTATTTTTGAACTCTTTTATTTAACAGGATTAAAATGATATACAGCATGACGGGTTATGGCAAAGGGGTTGGAGCCGGAAAAAATATGTCGGTCGAAGTTGAAATAAAAAGTATAAACAGCAGATACCTTGAATTATACTTTAAACTTCCTCCTTCACTTGCGACATATGAATTTGAAATTCGAGAATTACTGCGGACAAAATTTAAGCGGGGAAAGATTAACGTGGTTATTCAATTAAAGAAAGATGGGTTGGTTAACGGCCAGGCATTAATCGATAAATCCAGGCTGAATAATTATCTGAAAGTTTTAAATGAAATAAAAAAATCTGCTAAGATTAAAGACCCGATAAAAATTGAACACATAATAACTAACCGGGACATTCTTTCATCAGGCGACAACCTGTTCAGTCCATCGGATTTTAATCTTGTAAAATCAGCCATTGAAAATGCTGTTAAAAATCTCTTTAAGATGAAGGCAAAAGAAGGCGGAGAACTTCTTAAAGATTTGTCAAAACGAATTAAAAGTATCGAGTCTAAGCTGACATTTGTTGAAAAAGAATATAAAGGAAGCATCAATAATTATTATTCAAACTTGAAAGAAAGAGTAAAAGAATTAATCTCGGATTCAAATCTGGATGAAGACAGGCTGACAAATGAACTCGCATTAATAGCAGACAAAGCCGATATTACTGAAGAATGTGTAAGATTAAGAAGTCATCTTAAATTTTTCCTTGAAAGTTTGAAGGATGAAGACGAACCCGGAAGGAAGCTAAATTTTCTCTGCCAGGAAATGAACCGGGAGGCAAATACAATTTCATCAAAATCTGTATCGACATCTATCATCCATAAAGTTGTTCTCATAAAAGAAGAAATAGAAAAGATCAGGGAACAAATTCAAAATATCGAGTAAGAATTGAGCAAATCAAAAAAAGGAGAAATCATTGCCGTTTCTGCTCCAAGCGGAGGCGGTAAAACAACTATTGTTAAGCAAATTCTTAAGAAGTTTCCTGAAATTATTTTTTCTGTATCAGCCACTACCCGTCCAAAGAGAGAATCTGAAAAAAATGGAGTTGAATATTATTTTATTTCCGAAGAAGAGTTCAATCAAAAAATTAAGAATAATGAATTTGTTGAATGGGAGAAATTTTACGATTATTACTACGGTACTTTTAAATCAGTTATAGAAGAAAATATAAAAAAGGGAAAATCAGTTCTACTTGAAGTTGATGTAAAAGGAGCTATTTCTCTCAAAAGGATTTATCCTGAGGCCCGTTTGATATATATTACGCCTCCAAGTTTTGAAGAACTCGTTAAAAGACTGAGAGAAAGGCGTACAGAGAGTGAAACAGATATTAAAAAGAGAATTGAGAGAGCAAATATGGAATTGAGTGTTAAGGATAAATTTGACTATTTTGTAGATAACAAAGATTTAAATAAAGCAATTAAAGACACTTCGGAATTAATTAATAAAATCTTACACAAGGAGAAGTAAATAATGGAAATAAGTCCCATTGACTTAAGACAGATTGATTTAAAAGCGGAAAACGTTTATGAAGGTATTATAGTAGCTTCAAAAAGAGCGAAGCAAATTAATGACGAGAATAAAATTGAGTTTAATGCACTCATAAGTACTATACCTGAAAATACTACTGAAGATGATAACGAAGATATCGATAATCCTGCTCAGCTGAAGATTGCTCTTGAACTAGAAAAGAAACCTAAACCTCATGTTCAGGCTCTCAACGACTTGCTCGATGGAGATATTAATTTCCAGTATAAAGAATAGTTATCGCTAAAATATTTTTAATTAATCAGGATCCGGCTGAATGCCGGATTTATTTTCTCCGGTCAAAACAAATAATAAGCGAATGTGAGATTGGATGAAAAAAGATATCATCACCGGTAAAAAAATTCTTATTGGGGTAACTGGCTGTATAGCTGCATACAAATCATGTTTTATTGTCAGGGAACTCAAAAAAAGAGGTGCTGAAATTAAGGTGGTGATGACTCCGTCTGCAGTTGAGTTTATTACACCACTAACACTTGCAACTCTTTCCGGAAATGAAGTAATCGTGAATACATTTCCTTCATCACAACAAAACGGAACAAACCTAAGCACCTGGCATATTGATTATGCATTATGGGCAGATTTAATGCTGATTGCTCCTGCTACAGTAAATACAATTGCAAAGATTGCTCACGGCTTTGCTGATAATGCACTGACAACTCTCGTTTCTGCTCTCCGTTCCCAATTAATAATTGCACCGGCAGCCGATGTCGATATGTATAACAATCCAATCAACACAGAAAATATGATCAAGCTTGAAAGTCTCGGGCATTACATTCTTCATGCTGAAAAAGGTGAACTGGCAAGCGGATTAGAAGGTGAGGGAAGGCTTGCAGACATCGGGAAAATTGTTGACGCAATTGAATTGGTTTTGTCTGGTTATAAAAAAGATTTTGTTGGTAAGAAAATTTTAGTAACCGCCGGTCCTACATATGAAGATATAGACCCTGTGAGATTTATTGGTAATCGTTCTACAGGTAAGATGGGGTATCAACTGGCAAAAGCCGCTTATCTCAGAGGTGCTGATGTGACACTTATATCCGGACCTTCATCGGAGACTGTTTATCCTGAAATTAATAAAATAAATATCCGCTCTGCTGTTGAGATGCAAAAAGTTGTGAATAAAGAATTTGTTAAGAATGATATTTTGATTATGGCAGCTGCTGTTGCTGATTTCAGACCAGAGAAAATTTCTTTTCAGAAAATAAAAAGAGATAAAAAACCAGTCGAAATTAAATTGATCGAAAACTCCGACATACTTTTATCCCTGAACAAGAAAGAAAAAATAGTTGTCGGATTTGCACTTGAAACTGATGATGCAATTAATAATGCAAAACAAAAATTGATAAATAAAAAATTAGATATGATTGTGTTGAATTCACCTGAAAAGAAAGGTGCCGGTTTCGAATTCAATACAAATCAAGTTACTATATTTAAGAAAACAGGCAAACCACTTATTACACCAATGCAAAGCAAATTTCAGATAGCAAACAAAATTCTGTCAGAAATATCATCACTCAAGTAGTTTAAAATTTTGCAGTTGAAAACTTATAGCATTAAAAAACCATGAGTACAAAAAAAGAAATTCTTCAAGTATTAAAAGACCAGCGTGATATTTTTGGTGATGATTTATTCATCCCAAAGCAGAAAATACCTTCAAAAGAAAAAATAAAATCTAAAACTATTGAAGAAGAACCGATACTGTTTCCACAGGAAAAAGAAAAATGGGAAAAAACAAATTCACTTGCCGAACTTGATAAACTTATTTGCAATTGCACAAAATGTGCACTTCATAAAGGAAGAAATAAATTTGTCTTCGGATCCGGGAGTTCGGATGCAGATGTTATCGTAATTGGCGAAGGACCCGGGGCAGAAGAGGATAAGCAGGGTTTGCCGTTTGTCGGTAGAGCCGGACAATTGCTTACTGATATGTTGAGAGCGATTAAATTTTCACGCGATGAAGTTTATATCGCCAATGTTATCAAATGCCGTCCTCCGGAAAACCGTACACCGCTTCCTGAAGAAATGGATACCTGCCTTCCTTATTTGAAAAAACAAATTCAACTTATCAAACCGAAATTAATACTATGCCTCGGCTTAACAGCGGCAAAAGGACTTTTAAAAAGCAAGGAATCTCTGACGAATCTTCGGGGTAAAGTTTTTGAATTTGAATCCGGCACCTGCCGGACGAAAGCTATGGTAACATATCATCCGGCAGCACTTTTACGGAATCCAAATTGGAAAAGAGGATGTTGGGAAGATTTGAAGATGTTCAGGAATCTTTACGAAGAAATTACCGGGTAATTAATTCCGCAATATTCTTTCACTAAGGATGGATAACAAAAAATCCCTGCATATCAGAAGATCAATGAGACTGAAAGAGTTTGACTACTCAAATCCTTGGTGGTATTATGTTACGATCTGCACATATCAGAAGAGAAAAATATTAGGCGAAGTTAATAACAGCAAAATGATTTTAAATGAATTTGGAAAAATTGTTGAAGAAAAATGGTTAAAGACAAAAGAAATAAGAAAAAATGTTGATTTGGATTATTATGTAATTATGCCAAATCACATACACGGAATAATTATAATAGAATCAACAAATAATAATGTTGTAGGGGCGACCCGCCGGGTCGCCCCTACAAAGGGAAAGGTAACATTACAACCAGGTTCGCTTGGATCAATTATTGGCCAGTTCAAATCAATTGTAACAAAGCGGTTAAATAAATTAACGAGTAAAAAAGATATTACCATCTGGCAGCGTAATTATTATGATCATATAATAAGGAATGAGAACGATCTGCATAGAATTCGAACTTACATTCATAACAATCCACTCAAATGGGAATTGGATGAATATTATAAAAATTAAATAATATTAAAGGAGTAACAATTGCCCGTTAAAACAAAAAAAACATACCGTCCTGGTGCGGTTGGAGCTATGATGGATGAATACGAACGTGCTGCAGATGAGTTTAAAAATTTGATTAAAAAGATACCTCAAAAAGAATTTGAGTTGATTGTTGATACAAAAACTAACGATGAACACTGCCGGTCGGTTCAGACGATTGTCTCACACGTCATAAATTCCGGTTTTGGCTATGCCGATTACCTGAGGAAATATTTTTCAATCACTTCAACACGACCCGACTGGAAGCTTTTGCCCAAGAAAGAATTTTTTGAACAGCTAAAAGCAATGCTTGGATATACTGCGGATACATTGGAAGGAAAGTGGGAAATGACCGATGAAGAAATTCAGAAAGCGGATATTCAGCCGAAATGGGGAAGCGTTTATGACATCGAACAGCTGCTTGAGCACGCAATCGTTCATATTCTTCGTCACAGGAGACAGATTGAAAAATTTGCTGCAAATGGGAAGTTAAAAATTGCTAAATAGTAACAGATTGTTAAATTATTTCATTGAATTGAATTTATTTGTTTTGGAAATTTGGATTGGAATGTAGGACATATAATTATTATTAAACCGATATGAAAAAATTAAAACTCTTTATAATCGTAATAGTCCTTACTTTATCCTGCAATTTATCACTTTGTCAACTGGAGAATGATGATAAACAAATCATTCAATTATCAACCGGGAAAGACAATATAACTTTCAATGTTCTTGATTATGACACCGCTGAACCTTTGATTGGTGTCAAGATTTATTCCTTTGATTTAAAAAAGATATTGGCGACCACTGATATTGATGGTATTGCAATCACGGATAAAGGTTTGAAAGGAAATTTGGAAATTTCTTATGTGGGTTATTATCCCTCGTGTTTCAAGATTGTCGATAATCTAATAGATAGTGTCATTATATGTTTAAAACCTGATATGATACCATTTGGATTTATGGTTGAGAGTAGTGTTCAATTACGAAAGATTGACTCACTCAAGCAAAAAGCCACGAATGATGCACAAATAGACTTAGAAATGAGCGACATTCAACTTCTGACTAAAATTACTCCAACTGATGAGCAGCAACTATTTGCAAAGAACCATGCATTCGTTTTCAAAATGTGGAAAGGATCCTCAGATTATAAAGAAACTTATAACGATGTTGTCTTGAATTTTTTAAATAAGAAATACAGTAAAGATATTAGAGAAGAACTTAGGGAAATTTGTTGGAGAAATCATCAGTTATAAAATAAATTAATTTAGTTTGTCAACTTTTTAAAATATTTTTTCTTTCGTTTGATTCTTAAAAAATATTTTCTCATTTTCCAAGTGTAAATTATAACTACTAAAACTAACCCCGACTTGTTCTCGGTAGATTCCGTAGAATCTACCAGATTCTACGAAGGGGTATTTTATCTTACCAATTTATCTGACTTCAGGCAGATGGCAAAAGAAAAAAAATCAAATAACAACAACGGTCAGGATATTTTAAACTTACCGGATATAAAACCACCGGCGGTTCCTGAAATAGAAGCATCCGTTCTTGGCGCAATGATGATTGAAAAACAGGCAGTTCCAAAAGCATTGGAAATGCTGAATCCTGACAGCTTCTATTTAAAATCCCACAGACTGATCTACGAAGCAATGGTTTCGTTGTTTGAATCCGGTGAACCGATTGATACCGTTACTCTTTACGAAGAACTGAAAAAAAGAAACCAGCTTGAGGAAGTTGGCGGTGCAGTTTATTTAAGCAAGCTTTCGCAGAATATTCCTTCAGCAGCAAATATTGAATACCACGCTAAAATAATCTTGGAAAAACAAATCCTTCGCGGGCTAATCAGCAGTGCACACGAAATTGCACGTTCAGCTTACGAAGGAACTATGGATGCTTTTGACATTCTTGATGAAGCAGAAAGAAAAATATTTGAAATAACCGAAAGTCATTTAAGCAAATCATACCAGGGAATGGACAGGGCTGTTAGAGATGCTATGGAATATATTGAAACCATTCACTCTTCAACTCAACAGAAGTTTTCCGTTCCGACCGGTTTTTATGAGCTGGATGAAATTCTCGGCGGATTCCAGAGATCAGATTTGATTATAATTGCAGCACGTCCTTCAATGGGAAAAACTGCGCTTGCATTAACACTTGCACGTAACGCAGCGATCGATTATAAAATTCCTGTTGGAGTATTTAGTCTTGAGATGGCAACGATGCAGTTGATAATCAGAATGATTTGCGCTGAAGCAAGAATAAATGCTCATCTTGTAAGAACAGGAAAGCTTCCTCACTCTGAAGGACCAAAGCTAAGCCGCACAGTTCATAAGTTAACAGAGTCACCAATATTTGTTGATGATTCACCTGCTCAAACAGTTCTTGAAATAAGAGCAAAGGCGAGAAGATTAAAAGCTGAAAAGAATGTCGGGATGATTATAATAGATTACTTGCAGCTTATGCAGGGACCGGCAAAAGCAGAAAGTAGAGAGAGAGAAATTTCATATATATCGAGATCATTAAAATCCCTGGCAAAAGAATTAAACATTCCTGTGATTGCACTTTCACAGTTGAACCGTGCCGTTGAAACCCGTTCAGATAAACGTCCGCAGCTTTCAGATCTTCGTGAGTCCGGTTCAATCGAGCAGGATGCAGATGTTGTTATGTTCTTAAACCGGCCTGAATATTATGGAATTGAAAAGGATCAAAACGGTCAATCGCTCGAAGGTGTTGCTGAAGTGATTGTCGGAAAACAAAGAAACGGACCTACCGGTACAATACAACTTGCTTTCGTTAAAGAATATGCACGCTTCGAAAATCTTGCACATGCCCGCCAGATCGAAGAGTATGCTGCCATTCCCGAAAATGAAGATATTATTTAGCAAGTCAAAAGTCAAAAGTCAAATGTCAAATGTAGTATTGATTTTTGGCTCACTCCTGTATTTAATCTTTTCATTTCCATTTTCTTACTCGCAAGGTTTATATGAGAAGGAAATGGAGATTTGTGAATCAAAATTTCAGTTTGCTATAAGTTCCGGTTTAAATTCAAAGCCTATTAATGAAATAATTGTTGAAATAGGAAAAAGTTTTTTAGGTACTGATTACGAAGCACACACGTTAGAAAAAAATGGCGAGGAACAATTAGTAATTAATCTGACCGGTTTTGACTGCACAACATTTCTTGAAAACGTTTTGGTTTTTGCGAGATGCATCAAGCGAAATAATTCAACTTTCGAAGATTATAAAAATGAACTCACTTTTATTCGCTATCGTCAAGGAATAATTGACGGCTATCCCTCGCGGCTTCATTATTTCACTGACTGGATTTACGATAACGAGAAGAAAAAAATTATTGAAGATATTACGGAGGATTTAGGTGGCGAAGAGTTAACGCTTGATTTGAGCTTTATGTCGGATAATCCGAAGTACTATAAACAGCTTGATGAAAACCCGGATTTTATTTCTGAAATAAAAAAACAGGAAGCGGAAATTAATTATTGCCGTGAATATTTTTACATTCCCAAATCAAAAGTAGCTGATGTTGAAAGTAAAATTGGAAATGGAGACATAGTTGCATTTACCTCGACTGTAAAAGGACTGGACGTTAATCACACTGGAATTGCAGTTAAAATGGATGACGACAGAATTCATATTTTACATGCAGCTGATGTTGGCACCAAAGTTCGGATTACCGAATCGACATTATCAGAATATGTGATGAGCATTAAAAAACATTCCGGTATTATCGTGCTTAGGGTATTAGAACCAGGTTAAATATCGGGGCGAATATTAAAATGTACAATTTCAATCAATCAATCAATCTTTTAATTTTTCAATATTTCTATAATTGATTCTTCAATACGTTTCTGTTTTATCCCAAATGACTGCAGTTTGTCAGTATTGAGTGAAACATCTTCAACTTTTGGCAGTTCAGGAATATCAGACATTTTAATTTTCTG
>DATDOL010000020.1:0-2515 GCA_035293265.1 Ignavibacteriaceae bacterium
CAGGGTGTTCGGGGTGAAAAATCTACGGATTTGGCGAAAGTGAAGTCCGTCATAAAATCAGCTGCACAGATGATGCTCGATAATGAAGAAATTAATGAGTGCGATATTAATCCGCTTGTTGTTACAGAAGATAATAATATCTTTGCTGTTGATGTGAGAATTAAGTGTTAAATCTAATCTGATCAATATCAATAAATGAAAAGAAGAAACTTCATCAAAACTGTTTCAGCGGCCGCAATTGCAGCAACTGCTGTAAATCCAAAAAACAGCCCGCTCTCAAATCCGGAAAAAATTCTGAAAAAAGTTAAACCATCAAAACTCAACACAGGAGACACAATCGCACTTGTTACACCGGGCAGTTATATAACTCAGCAGGAAAGAAAAGATTCAATTGACAATTTAATATCACTCGGATTCAAAGTAATTCATTCAGAACGACTGATGATGAAGAACGGATATTTTTCTGCAACCGATGTTGAAAGAGCTCAAGACATTAATGAAATGTTCAAAAGAGAAGATGTGCAGGGAATAGTTTGCGCACGCGGAGGTTACGGCTGTGCAAGAATACTTTCTCATCTTGATTATAACCTGATAAGTCAAAATCCAAAACCGCTGATCGGGTTCAGTGATATCACGGCTCTTCACTATGCTTTGTACAATAACAGCAGTCTAATAACGTATCATGGTCCCGTTGCAATTTCAACATTCAGCAGATTCAGCAAAGAATATTTTGAAAAAGTCCTGATGAGAAATGATGATGAAGTTGAACTTATTAATTCAACAACAGAGCACAATTACAATGTTTACGGAATTACTGCTATAACAGGAGGAATAACTATCGGGGAACTTGTCGGCGGAAATCTTTCTATTGTCGCTTCAATGATTGGAACGCCATATGACGTAGATACAACCGGCAAAATAATTTTCCTCGAAGAATTTCTGGAAGAGCCATACAGGATTGATAGGATGTTAACTCAATTGATTCAGGCAGGTAAATTTGAGAATGCTTCAGGGATTGCTCTTGGTGTATTCAAAATGTGTGAGCCGAATCCTGATAATCCTGCTTTTGATAATTCATTTTCATTGATGGATGTTTTAAAAGACAGGCTTGGAAACCTTGGTATCCCGGTTATTTACGGACTTTCATTCGGGCATGTTGTTGATAAATTTACTTTGCCATTCGGATTAGAAGCAGAATTAAATACATATACACAAACGATCAAACTTTTAGAACCGGCAGCATTATAATTATATTAATTTGTCACACCGTTTATTTAACCTGACGTGATTACCACAACACCATATCAATTAATGCTCTTTCATATTGTTCCTCACTGAGTTATTTTGAAGTATTCAATTCAAAAAATAATCTGGAATAATTTAATGATTTATCGATCCGTACTATTTTTATCTTTCTTAACATTTACTCTGCTTTTACAAGGCTGTCTGATGTTTCATTCAGTTTCGTATGAAATAAAACTGGATTCGGAAAGCAGCGGAACAGTAACAGTAACAGTTGATGATATAAGATCAACTGCAATGAACAGTAAAGAACTTAACGAGGATAAAGAAATTCTTTTCCAGTTTCTTGAGAAGAGCGAAGATTTTATTATCCAGATGAAAGAAGAAGGAAAAAATATTACTTCCAGGGAGCTGTTTGTTGTGAATGATAAGCTTAACAGTAGAGTTGAATATTCTTTTGATGATATTACCAAAGTTGAAGCAATCGTTTATGATGAACCATTTTATTATTTAACATTGGCTTTGGACGATAGTGTTATTTCTACAAACGGTGAATTAATTCAGTCTACCGAACATAAAAGAATAATCTGGGATAACACGATGGGCTCATTGAAGTTTTCTATGTTCGGCGAAGAAACCACCGGCAGAAATTTAGTTAGAATGGCACAGTATTATAAAAATGATAAATAATGTATGCTGAGCTAGTATTCCCGCTTCCCTTCCGCAAAACATTTACTTACCTCATCCCCGGAGAATTTGAGGAACTTGCAAAAAAAGGTGTGAGGGCTGTCGCCCCTTTCGGCAAGAGAACTTTAACTGGCTTCATTGTTAATGTAACTGATTCAACTACCGTTAAGGAAAAATTAAAAGCTATAACAGATATTCTCGATGAAAAACCAATCATTGATAATAAAAGCCTTGAGTTTTATAAATGGTTATCGGATTATTATCTTTGCTCATTAGGTGAAGCCCTAAAGCTTGCAGTTCCATACGGCTCGGATGTTGAATCAAAAAGGAAAATAATATCAGACCCTAAAACCTGTCTTCATTTACATTCAAAAGAAAAAAATAAAACCTCGGCAAGAGCAATAATCTTAAAAGAACTTTCTGCACGGAATGAAGTCAGCCAGACCTACCTTCAAAAGCTTGTCAAAAGAAAAAATATTTACTCGATATTGCAAACTTTACAGAAACAGGGTGCAATAACTTTACTTGATGAAGTTGAATCAGCCAGAGTGAAAGTAAAAAAAGTACAATTCGTTAAGTTGAATAA
>DATDOL010000021.1:0-13472 GCA_035293265.1 Ignavibacteriaceae bacterium
TTTCCTGTAAGTTTTTTATATCAAAAATAAGTTCATCAATGTTAAGTTTGCTTCCGATATAATTTTTTTTCAAAATTCCTTTATCATCAATTAGTGATATCCTATCGGTGTGCATTATTGAATAACTCACATCTCCATAAGTAGTGTAAATTGTGTCTGACGGAATAGCTCTCACGTCAAATCTCCGTAGTAAATCGGTGATAACAATTTTTTCTCCTGTCAGCATAATCCAGCTATTAAAATCGATTCCGCGAAATTCTGCAAACTTTTTAAGAACAGACGGCTTATCTCTTTCAGGATCAAAACTAAGAGCAACAAATTTAAGATTGTTAATTTTCTGTTCCCGGAATTTCTTTTCAGTTAAATACATATTGTGTGTTGTCATCGGGCAGATGTCGGGACAATTTGTAAATATGAATCCTATTACGGTTATATTTCCAATAATTATTTCAGGAAACTTTACTTCAACACTATCCTGGTTAAGTAATGAATAACTTTTCTTTGTAAGATCTTTGTTTAAAGGAAATTCCTGTTTACAGGATACACACAGTATCAGTATTATTATAATTGTGAGGACAATCTGAAATTTTTTCATCTGAATTAGTATTGATTGATTTTACATTATCTAACTTATTAAATTTTATAAAGGTATTAAAGTGAAAACTAATTCACATTCAGCGGGAATGAAATGAAAAATGCATTAAGTCATACGGCACTAGGTGATATGCCAGCAGAAGAATTCAGGAAATCAGGATATGAAATGATTAATTGGATTTCAGATTATTTGGTAAATATTGAAAAATATCCTGTCCTACCGAAAATAAAATATGGTGATATTAAAAATGAACTTCAAAAAAATCCTCCGCTAACCGGTGAAACAAATACAGATTTCTTAAAAGATGTCGATAATATTTTAATGAAAGGTATCACTCACTGGAATCATCCTGATTTTATGGCGTACTTCAATTCAACTTCAAGCGGTCCGGGAATTTTAGCGGAACTTTTAAGTGCTGGATTTAATATAAACGGAATGGCATGGCATACCTGTCCCTCTGCAACAGAGCTTGAAGAGATGATGATTGAATGGTATAAAACAATTTTTCATCTTCCTGAAAACTTTTGGGGAATTGTTTATGATACTGCATCCACAAGCTCTTTCCACGCAATTGCAGCAGCACGCGAACAGCTTTCAAATCTTAAAATAAGAGAAAAAGGATTGTCAGGACGGAAAGATATTCCCCGGCTCAGAGTTTATGCCTCAGAGCAGGCGCATTTTTCAATAGATAAAGCTGTTATTTCTCTTGGATTTGGACTCGAAGGGATACGAAAAATTCCTGTTGATAAAGAATTCAGAATGATTCCTGAAAAACTTAAAGTGGCAATTGCTGAAGATAAAAATAACGGATGGCTTCCGTGTTGTGTTGTTGCAACAGTCGGAACAACTTCGTCCACAAGTGTTGATCCTGTTGATGAAATCGCGGACATCTGTAACAAGGAAAACCTGCCTGCCGGACAGCCCGGTATCTGGCTTCACGTCGATGCTGCATATGCCGGAACAGCAGCTATGCTTCCTGAAAAGCAATGGATGTTCAAAGGAATTGGAAAAGCAGATTCGCTTGTTATCAATCCACACAAGTGGATGTTCACTCCAATTGACTACAGTTTACTTTTCACTAAAAAACCTGAAGTATTGAAACGTGCATTCAGCTTAAGTGCTGATTACCTGCAAAGTAATAAAGAGGGGGTAACTGATTTTATGGATTATGGAATTCAGCTTGGGAGAAGGTTTCGATCTCTTAAACCATGGTTTATCATTCGTTACTTTGGAGTTGAAGGTTTGCAAAACAGAATTCGCGAGCATATCCGCTTAGCAAAAATGTTTGCCAGATGGATTGCAGAGAGTGATGAATTTGAATTAATCGTCCCGCCACATTTTGGAGTTGTATGTTTCAGAGCAGTTCCGAAAAAATTGAATAGTGAAAAACAATTAAATGATTTTAACGAACAGCTTCTGAAAAAAATTAATGAATCCGGAAAGCTTTTTCTATCACACACCAGGCTTGATGGCAAATATGTTTTGAGGATTTGCATCTCCGGATTAAGGACTCAAGAAGAGCATGTTAAAAAAGCTTGGGAGTTGATAAAAAATCAAATATAGTAAAAACTCAATCCTTCAGCGTAAACCCGATTTTTATTGTTACCTGCCAGTGGGAAACAATTCGATTTGCTTGACAATAAAAACATTTAATCATAATTCCAAAGAAAAAAATATTTTTTGAAACTAATTGAAACCTGGTTCATCCTACTATAAATCAATTAAATAAAAAATGAAGGGGCAATATGTCGACTAAAAAAGCTTATGTTAAACAAATTAAAGGAATTACTTTCGCTGGTAAAACCGACTCGAATCACTGGATTACAATGGATGGTCCGGAGGAATTTGGCGGAAGCGATTCAGGAATTAGACCAAAGGAATTACTTCTGATAGCTTTGGCTGGCTGCACAGGGAGTGATGTTGTAAGTATTTTACAGAAGAAAAGAGTTAACCTTAAAGATTTTGAGATTAATATTTCCGCTGAGATGAGCGATCAACATCCAAAAGTTTATACCGATATTGATCTTGAATATGTTTTTTACGGGAAAGATATTAAGCAAAATGATGTTGAAAGAGCAATAGGGCTTTCACAGACAACTTATTGTGCAGTTACAATGATGCTTGAGAAATCAATCAACATTAAACATATTTATCGAATAGTTGAATCAGAATAGTTTAAAACTTTATTTCGAATACCGGGATTAAAGTTTAATTATCCGTCAGCTCTTTTGAAATAACCCAATGGTATTTCCGTCCGGATCAACTATCAACGCATACCACCCCATAGCCGGGATTGTAGTTTTTGCTGTTTTAATTCCTCCACCGAACTGCCTGGACTTTTCAAGTATTTCATCAATATTGTCGACGGAAACATGAAAAACAGTACAATCACCTTCAACCACCGAATCAACTTTTCGGATGCCTGCCATAATTCCTTTGTGGTGATTAAATAAAAGATAGCCATTTCCAAAAGGTTTAAAGTCCCAGCCAAATACATCTTTTAAAAATTCTTTTGTGCGGTCGAGGTTTGTTGAAGGAATTTCTATATGAGCAATTAAAGGTTGAACCATTTTAAATCCTTATTTCCGATGTTAGAAAAATTTACATATTATTAACTTATTCTACTCAAAAATTAAGTTTAATTGTGAGAAGATTCAAGAAAATTCATACCGGTTAAGTGATGTTAAGAAATAAAGATTTTTATAATTCACTCTCAGAAATTTATGACGATATGATTTCTTTCAATGAAGCTTTGGAACGAAGAATTATTTTATTGGGGAGCATTATCAATCCTGAAATCAAAAAGGCAGCTGACATTGGATGCGGTACAGGAATAGACTCACTGGCTCTTGCCAGTATAGGATTGGATGTTACCGGATTCGATCCTTCTGCTGAAATGATTCGCAAAGCTGAACAGAATGCCAGGAAGCAAATGCTCAAAGTTAAATTTGAGAATCAGTCTGCTATTAAAATTAATGAAAAACATAATAACCGGTTTGACCTTGTTGTTTCCCTTGGAAATACTTTTGTAAATATTTCTGAAAGTGAGCTGCTTCCCTCGATAAAAAAATGTAAAAAACTTTTGAAGAACGGTGGATTGTTTGTCATTCAAATCCTGAATTATAAAAAGATTCTGAAAGAGAACGGACGAATTATTAAAATCAGTTCGAATAATGATAAATACTTTATACGATTCTATGATTTTTGTGACACACGAGTTCAGTTTAATATTCTGACATTTGAGAAATCAAATCCGAAAAATTCTGAATTAATAAGCATACAAGTTTATCCATATACTCCGGAGTTTCTAAAGTCAGTATTTTTAATAGCCGGGTTCAGACAGATAAAAATTTATTCCAGTCTGAGAAGGGAAAAGTTTTTATCATCATCATCTCACGACCTGTTTATCTTTTCTGTTGCCTGAAATCACTTATTTGTGAATTGAAAGCACGACTTCCTGCAATTTTCTTTCTTGTAACAGTATTCTAAATTTATTATGTTTTATCTGCATTTTACAAAGAGAGATTTAATTTCCAAATTCTTATTAGTGTAATTGATGCCCGAATTATGTGAGGGAATTTTTTCTGGCATGTCAGATATCAGTAAATATGTTTATTAATATTTAGGAGGAAGAATAATGCGATTACTATCAATCATTCTTATATCGTCTGCATTAATACTTACCGGTTGTGTTCAAAAACATGATGACAAGCCCGTCGATGAATCAACAGATCAAACAGATGAGAAAAAAGAAAAAACCGGGTTCAAGGCGCTTGATAATTTTGTCGATAATATGGAAGAAATCCAGAAAAATATGGAGGAGGGACAAAAGTACGAGGTCGTGGATTTCAGAGAATTGAAAGCATTTCTGCCGGAATTCATTGGGGATTTAAAAAGACAAAATGCCCAGGGTGAAAAAAACAGCGCAATGGGCTTTACAATTTCTCGGGCAGAGGCAGACTATACTTCTGAAGATGGTTCTCAGCACATAGATATTGAACTCACTGATATGACCGGGGCATCAGGGTTAGCAGGATTGGCAGCCTGGGGCTGGACAATGACTGAAATTGATAAGGAAACAGAAACCGGTTACGAAAAAACAACTAAGTATCAAGGTCATAAAGCTTTTGAGAAGTACGATAACGAATATCAGTCCGGAAGTATTGAAGCATTAGTGTCGGGAAGGTTTTTAGTTTCTGTAAACGGGAACAACGTATCAATGGAAGTAATTAAAAATGCATTTAATGAAATCGACATTGGCAAACTGGAATCAATGAAAGATGCCGGTTTGATTAGCGAATAATTTTCATTGAACCTAACATTAACAACTATTAAAGGAGAAAGTTATGAACCTGGTTGACAGAGCTAAAAACATAATGATATCGCCAAAAACGGAATGGGATGTGATTGCCGGAGAGCAGCCAAACACCCAACAAATTTTGTTTACATACCTCTTACCCCTTGCTTTAATTCCCGCAATTGCAACTTTACTTGGCAATTTGATTTTTATGCAGTTCCATTTTGGCTTTGCGCTTGCAACCGGAATTGGGATGGCTTTAGTTTCTTTTGTGGTATTATTTTTTGCAGTGCTACTCTCAGCATTTGTTGTTGATGCTTTTGCCCCGAGTTTTGGTTCGCAGAAGAATTTTGGCAGAAGTCTTCAATTAGTTACGTATTCAGTGACTCCTGCTTTGGTACTCGGCATATTTAATTTCATTCCTTTTCTTGGATGGCTGTTTTATCTTGTTGGCTTCGGTTATGGTATTTATGTAATGTATCTGGGTCTTGGGCCTGTAAAGCAAACACCTGAAGATAAAAAAGTAGTATACTTAATTATTTCAATGATCGTGCTGCTTGTTATCTTCTGGATATTATTCTGGATATTAACACTCATTATTATGGGTATCGTTACTGCAATATTTGGATTCGGTATGATGGGCGGATTTTCCAATTAGAAAATTCGATTAAACCGAACAATTCAATTTAAAAAAAACCTGCCTGATCATACAGGTAGGTTTTTTTATCGTATAATTAAAATTATACATTTAATTTTTAATATGAATTATATATCCGAAGAACAAAAGCAAGAACTTTTTAATGCAATAAATAGGAAATTCACTTCTGTTTTATTTTTTAAAATTGAATTACTCGCTGATTTTATTAATATGGTATCTGAGATTCGTGAAGATTTTCCTGATCATGATGAAGCTTTAGTAATAAATAAGCTTGATAAAGCCAGGGAAATAAATGCAGAAATAAATTCATTAATTGATAAACAATTTAAAAAACGAAAGGATTACAGGTTCAACAATATATTCCCCGGGCTTCTGGATTTAATGAACTCGTTAATTTCTACATATAAACCTTCATTGGTAACGGAACAAAAAGTAGCCAGATTTACACCGTTAGATTCGGACCCATTCTTCGTAAAATTCATGAAGCAAATCAAGCTGATAATTTTTGATATTTACAACAGTTTCCGGAGGTTTAGAATAATCATCACTGGTAAATTAAAAAATCAGCCGATTGATGTCCGATTCTGGAGGCATACCATTCCACTCCGAAATCTAGCCTTTTATTATCTGAGGGATAGCGTGTTAAAAGCACTTGCAACTATCTATGAAGATGTTTGCAGAGAGTATAGTAAAACAGCATTAGCTTTCTGGGAATATGATGAGAACATAGATCAAAATTTCTACAATAATTTCGTGACAGAGAATGAAAGCATAAAACAGAAAAGCTTCCAGTATACACCAGCTCAGCTAGTAGAAAATCTTCAAAATTTCATGCAGGAAATTTCAGTAAAAGTGAATAATGAATTTGTGCAGTGTTTTCTTGAGTTCGAATCGGCATGTGAAAAAACCGGAACAATTGAATTCAGTAAACGAAAATTTACTGATAGCAGAATTATTAAATACCATGACCACATCTTATCAGAATTTGAGAAAATTATTCGGGAATGGGATAATACTCATTTTGCTCTGGGTGAAGAATGGCAACTCGATTACGATTTGGAATCAGTCAGGTATTCTTCGTTAAGAGCTTATTACAAATTTGACAAATCACTTTCGGTAAAAATAAAGATCCAGGTGCAGCCCCTTTTTGAAAGTGCAGCAGAAATCTTAAATGATATTTCCAGGAATTTATCAGATACAAAACCTGATAAAGAGATTATGAGTTTTAAATTAAGAAATATTAAATCGGAAGTTAAATCAGAACTGCTTGCAACAACTCTTCCAGGATTAATTAACACCATATCCGATATTCAGATTCCTGAAATGATTGATGATACCGGTAAAGAAGTCAACCAATCGCTCAATTATATAAAAGAAGTAAGAACTTCAGTTAATGCTTCCGAATTTGATTCTAAAATTAAACTACATGATTTGGAGCAGATCTATCCAAGGGAGTATTTAAAATTCACTGCAGTACCAGCTATTAAAGAAAAATTTTCAGACATCATAACTAAACTTGAATCAGAGCGGGAAAAAATTCAGTCGGAATTAATTAATCTCGGTAACATGGTTGATTTCAGCCTTGAGTCGGCACTTACGGCTCTAAGAACAAAAGAGCTTAAAGAAAATGAAGCTAAGGAAATTGTGCTTGAGGGGTTGAAAATAAGTAAAGAAAAGAATGAAGAAATAAAGAATGACTACCAAAATATTTGTAATATTGTTCTTGAGGAAATAGATGCAGCAATCCTCTTTTTTAATTCTGAGATTATTGGCTTTACAAAAGCTTCAGAGTTAAATGAAATCAGGATGCAGATTGGTAAATCCAAAGCAAAGATCAAAGCAAAGGAAACCCGAGCCAAAATTTATACAGCTGCGAAAAATTTTATTCCGATGTTATTTTTAAGCCTTAAAAAAATTAACGGTAAAAATATTAAAGCAAGCAGCACAACACAGGAACCAACCGGTTTAAATCTGCAATCTGTTAATAACGACAGTGAGGTTTCCGATTTTATATTGCGGGTGGACACGTCGATCGAGAAACTGCCTTACATTTACAGGCGTTTATTCCAGGTTAAAGAATTGGAAAGCGAAAGACTTTATCTTAACAGGAATAAAGAAGAGCAACAGCTGCAAATTGCTTTTAAAAACTGGATGAATGGAGGATATGCCCCTTTAATTTTGACTTCCGAAAAAGGCGGAGGTAAAACAACATTTTTAAACTTAAATGTTTTAAAACTTACAGATCAATTCAGCATAACAAGGTTGAGTATTAAACCCACTGTTTACACGGAGGAAGGATTATTAGAACTTTTCAGGACAATTGTTAATATCGAAAGTCTTTCAAACCATTCAGAAATAATAGCCATTTTAAACAAGGCTCAGTCAAGACGTATAATCGTTTTAGAAAATTTACAACATTTGTATCTTCGTACTGTAAACGGATTTTCAGCACTAAAACTTTTGCTTGAAATTATTACCAAGACAAATAAAAATATATTTTGGTTAACTTCTGCTACACAATACGCTTTTGAGTATTTAAAGAAGTCTATGAAAATAAGCGATTACTTCGGTTATCATATAAATTTAGAGCAAATAAGTGATGGACAGATTACAGATTTGATCAGAAGACGTCATTCAATCAGTGGTTATAGTCTGCAATACATTGCCGGTGAAATTCATCTGCACAACAAAGATGCCTTAAAGTTAAATGAAAATGACTATCAGAAATTTTTAGAAAAAGAATTTTTTAGTTCATTAAACTTTTTTACAAAAAGTAACATCAGTCTTGCTCAACTATTCTGGTTAAGCTCTATTCAGGATATAAAGGACAGGATTCTTTATATTTCAGCAAACTTTGAAATCTCGGATTCTATATTGAATTCACTTTCAGCAGAAAAAGTTTTTATACTCCATTCGTTGATATTACAAGATGGATTGAAATCAGACGAGATAAATAAAACTTTGAACTATTCATTCAATGAAACCAGCTTACTTCTGCAGGTTATGCTTGATGACGGAATTATAATTAAAACTGATGACACTTATTATATAAATCCGTTAGTGTACCGGCAGACAATTACATTATTAAAATCAAGAAATTATTTGGATTGATTTTATGAATAAGATCAGGATACTCACCATTATTTTGCAGTACATTGTATTGCCTGCTTTTCTTTTCACAACAGAGTTGACCTGCAAGACAGCTGATAGCTCTGATGCGACCACGGAATCTTTTATTGACAGCCTGGCTGAAGAGATCATTCAAAACAAAAAAGAAAACCAATCTGTTAAAGCAGGCGAAGTCGAATTAAGCTGGGGAAGTATAAAAAAACTTATTAATATCGAGAAAATCATCTGGGTATTTATTGTTTTCTTTGCTGGCTATTACTTATTAAAGTTTATACTTAAAATTCTCCGCATTCTTGCCAGGAAAAGTACCCGATATCGGTTAACATTAAATGGCATTCTTCCGTTAGTTCGTTTACTCGGCTGGTTAATAATTATTTATATAATTGTAATCATTATCATTCAGCCGTCATTCGTAATTATTTTGATCTTATCTGCTGCCTTCGGAATTGTTATAGGACTGGCTGCACAGGATATTGTTAAAAATGTTTTTGGGGGGATAATGATTATTTTTGACAAACCTTTCCGGGTTGGAGACAAAATTCAAATTGGCGAATACTATGGAGAAGTATTTAATATAGGTCTCAGATCAACCAGAATAATAACAGATGACGATTCTACAGTAAGCATACCAAATTCTGAATTCATGATTAATTCTGTTTCAAATGTTAATTCTGGTGAGACAAATTGCCAGGTGGTAGCAGAAATATTTTTACCTGTTGATGCCAATACTACAAGAGTCAGAGAATTGGCATTGGAAGCAGCGAAGGTTTCAAAATATGTTTATTTAAATAAACCGGTCAGTGTCTTGTTTTCCAATGTATTGAAGGAAAAAAAATCTTACCTTAAGATGACATTAAAGGCTTATGTCATGGATATAAAATATGAATTTGTGTTCAAGAGTGATTTGACTGAAATTGTAATCAGGGAACTTTTAAAGGAAGGAATAATTACAAAAGACTTTTAAATTTAATAATCATTCCATTATAAATTAATCGGGATCAGATTTCATTATTTCATACTTGAGGAAACAGGTGTGCCACACTGTTACTGTTTTAATAACTCTTCGAGAATTTTTATTTCTTCACGGGCATTAATTTTTTTATAATATTCTAAAGCAGAATTCAGATGCTCCTGGCATTTTACTTTTTGACCTGTATTCCTGTATAACAAACCGAGTTCGTAAGAAGATTCTGCATAATTTAATTGGTTGCTAAGTTCTTTATTCAATCTTAAGCTGGTAAGCAGATAATTTTCAGCTGCTTCATAATCATCCCTGCTTCGCTTAATTATTCCTTTTATCTTATAAACTTCAGCCATTGATAATTTATCATTTATTTTATAGGAAATCTCCATTGCTTTTTCTGCAAATGCCTCTGCCAATGGATAATCACCAAGCTGAGAATATACATATGCTTTACTAAGATAAGAAATTCCTATTGTCTGAATGTAGTTAGATTGAATCGATGCTTCAAGACTTAAATCATACTCGTTTACAGCAGCAGAGAATTCTTTCTTTTTTGTATAAACCATTCCAAGGTTTTGCCTGATTTCACTAACTCTTTTTGCCTCACCGATTTTTTCATATTTCAGAAGTGCACGTTTTAAATAAGACAAAGCCTCGTCATAATTTCCTATCATATTATTTACAATACCGAGGTTGATTTCAATTTTACCAGCTAATGCATTGTCCGGGTCACCCTCAAGAGCTGTAAGCGCATTTTCAAAATGCAAAATTGCTTTTTCAAGATTACCCATATCTCCATAAATGGTTCCATATAAATTTTCACAGTTCGCATTTCCCTTAAGGTTATTTTCTTTCTCGAATAATTTTATTGCTTTTTCCAGGTATATGAAACTTAGTTCCCATTGTGCCTGCCTGCTGTATATCTCACCAATTGAAAAATATGCATTTGCTGTAATGTTCAGCATTTCAGGAAAGTCTTTTGTTAAGCCGATTATTTTATTGTGGATTTCGACAGAGGTTGTGTATTCACCTGAGGTAATGGTTGACTGGCCAAGAAAAAGAAGAAGTTCAACAAGTTTATCCTGTGAAAGATTTTTTTCAGAAAAAGTAATTAGTAAGTCTATTTGTGATCGGGTATTTAATCCGTCGGGTAATTTAAATTTGAATTGATCACTAAGATTAGTTTCGGTGACTTCATCAACTTTTGCACTTACATCTTCTGTAGAAAGGTAGCTTGCAATAAATTCTTTCGTTTCATCAGGATTGAAAAAGCTGTTCAAAACTTCTTCAACAATTGGATGAATATTTCTCAATTGTTCGCTCTATTTATTATTAAATATTCGCAACATACCTCAAAAAATGACTAGGTCTCATATATGACAACCGGCGTGCCACAGGCTAAAAATCAATTAATACCATCGAAAATATTTGATAGTGTGAAACAGAGTAAATATTACCTGAGAAGCTTAAGATCAGTGCCGAATGTGCAAATTTTTTTGCTGTTTTATTTTAGGAATATGATGATTATGAGACACAAAAAAGAGTGATTTTTGGAGTAATTCTAGTACTCAATATTATTGAAGCAATAAAATTCCTATGGCTTAAATTGAAATCAAATATAAGTTGAGTAAGAAATGGATTATGTGTTTAGACTGGCTGCTTGTTTATTTAACTAATCTTGAAATCTGCCTGAATATATCTGTACCGCAGAATTCGAGCAGTTCAAACAATGCTGATTCGGTGGTTGTGATCTCAGCTCCGTTTGATTTCATTCTTTCGAGCGCGAACTTGTAGTCAATATCTTTCCGAGAAGAAACTGCATCTGCAGCAATGATGACCTGGAAATCACTCGCGAGTAAGTCCAATGCCGTTTGTTGTACACAAACGTGAGTTTCTATTCCAGCAAGAATAATTTGTGTAAGGTTTCTTTCTTTTAATTCGTCGAAAAGTTTCCCGGCACCACTACAGCTGAAACTCATTTTCTCAAACGGCTTTATCCCGGTTAACTCGTTTTGAATTTCCGGAATTGTATTTCCTAATCCTTTGGAATATTGTTCTGTATAATAAACCGGCAGAGAAAGTATTTTAAATCCCCTTATTAATTTCAAAGTGTTTTCAATAACCATCTGGTTATTGAGTATAACTGGTAAAATTTTTTTCTGAATATCGATAATAAGTAAAGCGGTTTTATCAGTTCGTAGTAATTTCCTGAATCTTTCCATTTAACAATTCTATGAATGAATCAATAAAGTTTTTTCATTCCATACTTGCCGCATGAGTACATCATAAGAAGGCTGGCCAGATCAATTAACGCTTTTTTCTGTTGATCACCATAAATGACAAGGTTATAAACTTCGGCGACAAAATTCATTTTTTTTAATATCATTTTTAACTCAGAATAAGTCGGTGATCCATGCCAGTTGGCAACCTGTTCGATGAGAAGCTTTTCATGTCTTCTTAAAAATTCATTAAATGTAATAGTGTGTAAAGCAGTAGCTGTCAAAGGTCTGCAAACTGAGATAAGATCATTAAAATATTTATCCCAGTTTTTAGCGAGGTTGCTGTTGGTTTTCTGCATCACATGCCTTGCTTCAGCCAGAGTAAATTTTGCTTTGGCCCTGATTTTAAAATTAGGGATTACAGCATACCCGTCAAAACTATTGAAGTCATTATCAGGGTCTTTAAATTTCCATCTTTTAATAATCTGATTTGCTGAATAGATAACAATAACTTTATCGAGCGAACTATCTATAACAACAAATTTTCCCTGCTGCCAGTTCACAACTGTAAACCAATGACCCCAGTTATCAACACTCAAGACACAAGGATATCCTTTTCTTAAAAGCCGTGTTAAAATTTTAATGCCGTCAGTGCCTGTCTCACGTCTGAAATATTTCATCCTGCAGTCATAAGATTTTGCCGCCTTGGCCAAACCGATTTCATCCGTGCCTTTCCACCAGCTGCTTCCGGCTTTTTTAGCGATTACTTTTTCGTGCTCGAAGATGCCTAACATTATGAGGGCATATTTAAGGGCGAAAGGTCCGCACTGATACTTATTTGGTTGTGGGTAAAAGCTCATGGCAATTTTTTTAAGTATCAAATCTAAATATTAAAAAAGTATAATTCAGCAAGATTATTTATCATCACAAAATTTTTTTAATTATTTTAACTATATGAAAAAGAATCGTATTAAAGTAGCAATTGTTTACAATGAGCCAACACCGGAAATGTATACCAGATCAGCGAACAAGAACGCTCCTGGAGCTGGTTTTAAGCACTATATAGGTACTGAAAATCTCACGCCAATGGAGGAATATGATTATTTGGCCAAAAGGCTTAATAGGGTGGGGTTTAATGCTTATACGCTGAATATTTTTGATAATCTCCGCCGGATGCTGGACGATTTTGAGAAAAACAAACCGGATGTAATATTTAATTTTGTTGAACTTTACCGCGATAATCCACGCCTCGAAATGAACATTGTGGGAGTTTATGAACTGTTGGGAATTCCTTATACAGGTGCATCTGCAATGGCATTGGCAAACTGTCAGAATAAAGTTCTTGCGAAAAGACTACTAAGCTCAAACGGTATCCGTGTACCTGAATTTTTTATTGTTAAGCAGAAGAAAAAAAATTACCACCGGACATTAAAGTTTCCTTTGCTTGTTAAACCTTCGCTGGAAGATGCAAGTATCGGAATTGACAATGAGTCGATTGTCAAAAATTCCAGGCAGCTGAGGGAACGAGTTGAATATGTCTTAAGATTATTTAATCAGCCGGTTTTAATTGAAGAGTTTATCGAGGGAAGAGAATTAAACATCTCTGTGCT
>DATDOL010000022.1:0-2747 GCA_035293265.1 Ignavibacteriaceae bacterium
TGATAATTTAATAATTCTATAAACTCTTCGAAGTCCTTTTCGACTTTCATTATATAATTTCTTCTTATTGTATAGATAAATATATTGTTCTCTTAATTTTTGTATTAAGCTCAATTTTTCTTCCGATGAAATATTATTCCAGTATTCGATTTCATCCTGATACTGTGAAGCATCGTTAAGATTATATACTTTAATTTTTTTGCGTTTCATTCTTTTTAATTTAGATGTTTCTTAAATCCGCCAGCCTTGCACAATCGGAAATCTTCTGCCATATCCGAATGCTTTTCTTGATACTCTTAATGCTGGTGCTGCCTGTTTACGTTTAAACTCATTAAGATCAACCATTCGAAGAATTTTTTTAACCAGGTCAGCATCACCGATTATGGAAGTAATTTCATTTATTTCTTTATTCTCTTCAAGATACATTTTCAGTATTCTGTCCAATAATTCGTAAGGAGGTAAGGTATCCTGATCAGTTTGATTAGGACTAAGTTCAGCAGACGGTGCTTTGTTTATTATTTCTCCTGGAATGATTTCTTTTTCTTTATTTATGAATTCGCAAATCTTGTATAAATCACTTTTATAAACATCAGCGATAACTGCTAATCCTCCGCACATATCTCCATATAAAGTACAATAACCAACTGCCATTTCAGATTTATTTCCAGTTGTTAAAAGTAAATAATTATCATTATTTGAAAAAGCCATTAGAAGGAGTCCTCTAAGCCTTGCCTGGATATTTTCCTCTGTTAGATTTTTTACATTTGTCCTGAATGCAGGGTTTAAAAGTTCAAATGTTTTATCAACCACCGGTTGAATTGAAACATTCGATGACGATATTCCCAGATTTTTAATCAGTTTCTCTGAATCTGTAAGACTTCCTTTGCTTGAGTATTTTGACGGCATAAGGATTACATGAACATTTTCTTTTCCTAATGCTTTAACTGCAACGTAAGTAACAAAAGCTGAATCTAAACCACCGCTTAATCCGATCAGTGCTTTTTTAAAATTTAATTTTTGACAATATTCTCTCACACCATAAATCAATGCTTCAAGCACTTCCTGCTCAAATGAATTTTCTGATGATCCGGTTATCGCTTTTCCATTATCAGTATCGAAAATAAAAAAATCCTCTTCATAGGATTTTCCGAGAGCAACCAGTTCACCCTTTTTATTAAGGCACATGCTTGCGCCATCGAATATTAAATCTGTCTGCACTCCAACACAGCAAACATATGCAAGAGGCAATTTATCCTGGCGGCAAAGAATAGCGAGCATTTCCCTTCTCTCTTCTCTTTTTCCAAATGAATAGGGGCTTGCTGAAATATTTATTAGAACAGTTGCTCCTTTATTAATAAGAACTTTTACTGGATCATCATGATATCTTCTCATATACCAGTAATCAGAATCGTTCCAGATATCTTCGCAGACTGATATTCCGAGTTTTTCTCCTTTAAACGGATGCACATGAATTTCCCTTGCAGGTTCAAAGTAACGCATTTCATCAAATACATCGTAGTTTGGAATTAAGGATTTTGGCTGGATTAATTGTATTTTTTCGTTGTAACACAACACGGCAGAGTTATGAATGTTAGTTCCGACTAAATCATCATCTTCAGTAATAGCACCGAAAAGCAAGCCAACATCAGTTGTTTGTGCAGCAATTTCAAGGATTCTTTTTTTTACTTCGTTACGGAATTCTTCCTTTTCAACAAGATCGAGAGGTGGATATCCCACTAAAGAAAGTTCTGGAAAGATTACAAGATCTGCATTGGACTTAATCCCTTGTAAGTATCCCCTTATGATTTTGTCTTTATTATAATCAAGCTTGCCGATTATAGGGTTAATCTGGCAAAGTGCAATTTTCATGATTCAGATTATTTTGTTGAAGTAATATAACACTAGTTAATAATTCACCAAAATGAAACATTTTAGTTGTGATAAACGAATCGTTGAAATGATACGCATCATTTACCGGTGATTCAGGACTACTCACCGATTATATGATACCACCGGTAACAAATCAAGTGAAACTATCAAAGAATATTATTTTATTTCCGCCGGACTTTAAATTAATTTTTCACCGGAGAGTATTATGAAAAAGAGATTGTACAGATCAACAAAAGATAAAATGCTTGGTGGAGTGGCTGGAGGTATCGCTGATTATTTTGACATTGATTCCACTTTAATAAGAGTACTATTCATTCTTGTCGTATTCTTCGGTGGAACCGGAATAATCGCTTACATAATTCTCTGGATTGTTGTACCTGAACAGCCGTATACAATTCCGGATTTTAGTTCTTCATCGAACGAAAAACAGGAAAAAGAAAACCAGAATAAAACTGGAAATGCATTTAATCAACAAGTGGAACAAAACCGTGACAACAGATCGCTTTGGGGAGGTTTAATTTTAGTTACAATGGGCGTTTTATTTTTGCTGGATAATTATATCCCCCGCTTTAATTTTTCTGATTACTGGCCGTTGATCCTGATCGGTGTCGGTATTGGATTACTTCTTAATGCAAAAAAGAGAAACTATAACTTTTAATGAAAGATAATAAAATGAAAACATCACATATTTTCTGGGGAACTCTTTTTATTGTTTTGGGATTACTGGTTTTCATAAACAATTTTACTCCGATTTATGTTGACTGGGGTACGATCTGGAAACTTTGGCCGTTAGTGATTATCCTTATCGGAATATCGATCCTGATAAAACATAGATACGGTAAAGGAGTTGTTGCCGG
>DATDOL010000023.1:0-3882 GCA_035293265.1 Ignavibacteriaceae bacterium
TCTGCTTTTAAGAGAATTCGGCAGTCAGCCGTTTTTAAATGAAATAAAATTTTCAGTTTTCCAGCTTGCATCCAAACTTAACATCCCGCAAATGGAATTTATTGATTCTCTTAGAATGCTTGATAACCTTGGATTTATTGCCTTCCAGGAATCTGTATCGAAAGATACTTTAGTGCTTACTGCTCCAAGAGTATCGGAAGATAAACTGAAACTGAATTTTAAAAAAATTAATGAGAGCTTCATAAACTCACAGCGCAAACTTGACCAGATGGTTGAGTTTGTATTTTCAAAGCAATGCCGATTCAGATATATCCTAAGTTATTTTGGTGAAGATGTTCACGATTATAAATGCAGAAAGTGCGACAATTGTACACAAGGCAGTAAGATCAACAGCAGTGCTTCCGAATATATTTCTGAAATTATTTTAAAAAGCCTGGCAGAAGCAGGACAGGAAATTTCCGAATCAACGGTTTTGCAAATAATTCGGGGTGAGAGAATTAAGAAAAGTATTGAGCAGTTTGAATATTTTGGTGCCTGTGAAAATTATTCAAAAGAAGAATTAAGAATTGTTATTCATGAATTAATAGCAAAAGGATTGATCAGACACAGTTCGGGAAAAATCAAATATCTCGACCTGACAAAAGCTGGATTAAATAAATTAAATGAACTTGGCTGGACAAAACAAATGGAAGTGAGCGAAGAAAATTATGAAACTGACCTGGTTCTATTTAATCAGTTAAGAGAAGTTAGGAAAAAAGCTGCAGATAAATTTTTACAAACAGGATATTTAATTTGTCCCGATGAAGTTATTCGCAGGATTATTAAAGAAAAGCCAAAATCAAAATCAGAATTACTGAATGTCAAAGGTTTCAATCAGAGAATGTTTAATAAGCTTGGAGATGACTTCCTCGAAGTGCTTAATAATTATTCACCCGAAAAATTAAAAACTGGTGATAAGTTCAGAAGCAGGACAATTCCACAAAACATAAACGAGACTTACAACCTGCTGTTAAAAAAATATTCATTAAGAGAAATTTCTGAATTAAGGAAACTTTCCGAAGCAGTTATTTCAATGCAGATTGAAACCATCCTCGAGTACAAGTCGGATACAGATATCTCTTTTCTTTTTCAGAAAGGTGAATTTGAAAAAATTGCCGGAGTAATTAAGAATGGGGCTGAATCGCTTAAAGAATACAAAAATAAATTGCCTTCAAATATTTCTTATGCATTGATAAGAATTGCTGCCGCGAAAATACGGCTCACTTCTTCTGCTTAGTTTTCAGTTCTTCAACGTAAGCGGTTGCTTTATCAAAGAATGCTTCCCACCTTTGCGGTGTTTCGTTATAATAATCAATTGTGTTTTGATAAAGTTCTTCAGTTATTTTATGCTTTTGAAATACTGACATCTTTAATGAGTCTAGTGAAATATTTTGAACGGAACTTGAATCATGTTCAATCAGCAGATCAACATACACACGGATGAATTTATCTTCAGAAATCCGGGGCTGATCTTTACAGGAAAAAAATAAAATTGCTATTGGTAAAATTAGAATAATCTTTAAGGACTGGAAATTCATGCAGCCATGCAGCCAAGCAATCAACAAACTCTTTGTATGAAAGGATGACTCTTTGATTTTAGCTTTTGACGTTTGACCTTTGAAGTTCAATTCTTTTTACTTGCGTCGAATAAAATTTTCTTTTCTTTTTCGGTTAGGTTCTGGTAGCCTGACTTGCTGATTTTGTCCAGTATTTTATCAATAACTTCCTGGGTAATCTCTTCTTCTTTTTTACTGTTGATATCATAAAACCTGGCTTCCTGCACATCATCACCTCTTCTGCGGAACCGGTCGGAAAGACCACCGAAAGGATTTTGATATCTCGATCCCGAACCAGTGCGTGATCTGTTTAATATATTTTTCAATGGTACCATTGTATTTTTATCAAGCATAATGAAAATAAATCCGGCAATAGCTCCGCCGAGATGTGCAAGATGAGCAACGTTACTTCCGGCACTGTCAATTAATAAAAACTCAAGAACAATTAGAAAACCGATTAGATATTTTGCTTTAACCGGTACAAGAAAATAAAGAAAGATATAACGTTCTGGGAAAATCATTCCAAATGCTATTAAAATTCCAAACACAGCTCCTGATGCACCTATCGTAATGGCTGCTACCTGGCCGAAAAGCGGTGGCAGAAACAACTGAAATAAACCAGCTGCAACTCCGCAGAGAAGATAGTAAATCAGAAATTTTTTGGAACCCCAGAGATTCTCAATCTCCATCCCGAACATCCACAATCCGAACATATTAAAAAGTATATGACTGAAACTGCCGTGCATGAATTGGTAAGTAATCAGCTGCCATACCTGAAAATTTGCTCCTTCAGCAATCGGATTGAGTGCGAACCAGTTGTTGAGAATATACCCGGCGGGGACATCCCCAACTCTGAAATTATTTGTAATCACCTGTAAAAAAAATATTCCGGCGTTGATGATTAAAAGATTTTTGATCACCGGCGGGAATAATGAAAACCTTCCGAAAGGTCTGTAAGAATTGTTCATTTATAATTTATTATTTTCTATTAAAATTTTTCCCAATCATACAATCGAAGTATTTGTATGGATATATGAAATGTATGACTGTATGAAATCTATTTTTTACTTTTTCTTCTAATATCGCTGTTTATTTCGCATCGGTTAATGCAGCAACACCAGGAAGAACTTTTCCTTCAAGAAATTCAAGAGAAGCTCCGCCGCCTGTAGAAACGTGAGAAACTTTATCTTCCAATCCTGCCTCGCTGATTGCAGCAGCAGAATCTCCTCCGCCGATAACCGTAACCGCACCTTTTTCAGTCGCTTTTGCAAGTGCTTGTGCAACGGCGAATGTTCCTTTTGCGAAGTTGCTCATTTCAAATACGCCCATTGGTCCATTCCAGATAATTGTATTTGATTTAAGCAATTCATCAGTAAACAATTTAACCGATTCCTTTCCTATATCCAATCCCCTTTTGTCTGAAGGAATCTTATCAACGCTGACGGTTTGTGATGGTGAATCATTGCTGAATTCATCTGCAACAACAACATCAACAGGTAATAAAAATTTTATGTTTGATGAATGAAGTTTCTCTAATAATTCTTTAGCAAGATCGAGCTTTTCATTTTCAAGCAACGATTTCCCTATTTCTTTTCCCTGAGCTTTTAGAAAAGTAAAAGCCATCCCTCCGCCAATTATCAAAGTATCGACCTTGTCCATTAGATTTGTTATCACATCAATCTTACCTGAAATTTTTGCTCCGCCCAAAACTGCACAATAAGGTCTCTTAGGATTTGAAAGAGCACTGCCAAGATAATCAAGCTCTTTCTGCATCAGGTAACCGGCTGCACAAACTTTGATAAACTTTGTTACGCCTTCTGTTGAGGCGTGAGCCCTATGTGCAGATCCAAATGCATCATTGATATAGATATCTCCAAGCTTTGCAAGCTTCTTCGAAAATTCAGGATCGTTTTTTTCTTCCTCTTTATGGAATCTAAGGTTTTCGAGAAGAACAACATCACCGGGTTTCATTTCGTTAATAAGTTTTTCAGTTTCCGTCCCGATGCAATCCGGTGCAAGCCTAACCTCTTTCCCGAGCAACTCTCCCAGGCGGACAGCAGCAGGTTTTAAGCTGAGCGTCGGTTTTCTTTCTCCTTTCGGTCTGCCCAGATGGCTCATTAGGATTGCCTTGCCGCCATCCCTGATAATTTTTTTTATAGTTGGAAGCGATGCTTTAATTCTTAAATCATCGGTTACATTTTTATTTTCGTCCAGCGGAACATTAAAGTCAACACGAACTAAAATTCTTTTGTTTTTTAGATCGACTTTGTCAATTGAAAGCTTATTC
>DATDOL010000024.1:0-3628 GCA_035293265.1 Ignavibacteriaceae bacterium
GGGAAGTTTTATGGACTTGGTGCTGATGGCACTGTTGGTGCGAATAAGAACTCAATAAAGATAATCGGTGAAGGAACTGACTATAATGCACAAGGATATTTTGTTTACGATTCGAAAAAATCAGGTTCTGTAACCGTATCGCATTTACGCTTTGGTCCAAAACAGATTAAATCAACTTACCTCATTAACAGAGCCAACTTTATTGCATGTCATCAGCAGGTATTTTTAGAAAAGATGGATATGCTTAATGAGGCAATCGACGGTTCTACTTTTTTGCTTAACACAAAAGTAGCGAAAGAACACGTTTGGGACTCTCTTCCGGAAAAAGTTCAGACGGATTTGATTAACAAAAAAATGAAGTTATTTGTTATTGACGCATATAAAGTTGCAGATGCTACCGGGATGGGTGTAAGGATTAACACGATTATGCAAACATGTTTCTTTGCAATTTCAAATATCTTTCCAAAAGATGAAGCCATCAACATGATTAAAGATTCGATAAAGAAAACTTACGGTGCTAAAGGCGATAAGATTGTTCAAATGAATTACGATGCTGTTGATAAAACTCTTGAAAACCTTCATGAAGTTAAAATTCCGGGAATGGTAACAAGTAAAGTCCAGCTGCAGCCTGCAGTTTCCGGGAATGCACCTGAATTTGTAAAAGAAGTCACAGCAAAAATAATTGCCGGGTATGGTGATGATGTCCCGGTCAGTAAAATGCCGGTTGACGGAACGTTCCCACTTTCAACAACAAAATGGGAAAAACGAAACATCGCTTTAGAAGTTCCGGTATGGGATATGGCAACTTGCATTCAGTGTAATAAATGTGTTATAGTTTGTCCGCACGCCACAATAAGGGCAAAAGTTTTCGAAGAAAAAAATATCGCAAGTGCCCCTGTAGCATTCAAGTACACAAAATTCAAAGCAAAAGATTACGGTGATGGAATGTATTACTCGCTGCAGATCGCAGTTGAAGATTGTACGGGTTGTGCACTTTGCGTTGATGTTTGCCCGGCAAAGAATAAACAGGAAACAAAGCTCAAAGCGATAAATATGCAGGAACAATTACCTTTGCGTGAACAGGAAAGAACAAACTGGGATTTCTTCCTCAACATTCCTGAACTTGACAGGAGAAAAGTAAACGTAACAAAAGTAAAAGATTCACAATTCTTAGAACCATTATTTGAATTCTCCGGTGCCTGTGCTGGGTGTGGCGAAACACCCTATGTAAAACTTGTAAGCCAGTTGTTTGGCGACAGGTCAATCATAGCCAACGCAACAGGGTGTTCTTCTATTTATGGTGGAAATTTACCAACCACACCGTGGGCAAAAAATAAAGATGGAAGAGGACCATCGTGGTCAAATTCACTTTTTGAAGATAACGCTGAATTCGGTTTTGGTTTCAGACTGGCAATTGATAAACATAATTCACAGGGAAAAGATCTTCTGAAAAAATTATCAGCCGACTTAGGTAATGATTTGGTCAACAATATTCTTAGTGCTGATCAAAAAGATGAAGCAGGTATTTATGAGCAAAGGGAAAGAATAGAAATACTTAAGAAAAAATTAAACGATATAATTAAATCAGGGAGTAATGAAAAAGCAGGCGATGCAACTCATCTTTTAAGCATTGCAGATTACTTAGTAAAAAAATCCATTTGGATAATGGGTGGTGACGGCTGGGCATATGATATCGGTTACGGAGGATTGGATCATGTGCTGGCTTCAGGCAAAAATGTAAATGTACTTGTGCTTGACACTGAAGTTTATTCAAACACCGGCGGGCAAATGTCGAAAGCAACACCAAGAGGAGCTGTTGCAAAATTTGCTGCTGCAGGAAAACCTGCCAAGAAAAAAGATCTTGGTTTGATGGCAATTTCTTACGGCAATGTTTATGTGGCAAGAATTGCAATGGGAGCTAATGACACTCACACACTGAAAGCTATTCTTGAAGCTGAAGCTTATGATGGACCTTCTTTAATAATTGCTTACAGTCATTGTATTGCTCACGGAATCAATATGGAAAAAGGAATGCAGAACCAGAAAGCAGCTGTTGATTCAGGTTACTGGCCATTGTTCCGTTACAATCCCGAGCTCAGTAAGGAAGGAAAGAATCCTTTTAAACTTGATTCGAAAGGGCTGAAAATTCCTCTTAAAGATTACGCTTATATGGAAACACGTTATAAGATGTTAACAAAATCGCATCCTGAACTCGCTGAAAAATTAATGAAAGAAGCCCAGGAAGATGTTGTGACTACATGGAAAGAATATGAACGGCTCGCATCTTACGATTCCGAAAAGAGTGAACAGTAATTTTAAAATTGCATTAATAAAGAGGCTGACAAAATGGATATTTCAACAACTTATTTAGGATTAAAATTAAAATCGCCAATCGTTCCATCTGCAGGACCGTTATCGCAGGATATTTCAAACATTAGACAAATGGAAGATGCCGGTGCCGGTGCTGTCGTTCTGTATTCATTATTTGAAGAACAGCTCGAACACGAAGAACTGGAACTAAATTATCACACAACTCCAGCCGAAAGTTATGCTGAGGCTACTTCTTATTTCCCAATGCCATTCGGATATAAATCAGGTCCGGATGAATATCTTGAGCACATAAGAAAAGCAAAGGCCTCTGTTGATATACCAATCATTGCAAGTCTCAATGGAAAATCACTCGGCGGGTGGATTGATTATTCAAAAAAGATTGAAGAAGCAGGCGCCGATGCATTGGAATTGAATATTTATTTATTAGCTACTGACATCGAAAAGAGAAGTGAAGACATTGAAAGAAATTATATTCACATTGTGAGAAGAGTAAGATCGGAAATAAAAATTCCGATTGCTGTAAAGATGCATCCGTTTTTCAGTTCAACAGCCTGGATGGCAAATGAATTGAGTAAAGCTGGTGCAAACGGATTAGTGCTGTTCAACAGATTTTATCAGCCCGATATAAATCTTGAAACACTTGAAGTTGAACCAAACGTTATCCTCAGCACACCGTTTGCAATGAGACTTCCATTGAGATGGATTGCAATTCTTTACGGAAGAACTAATGCCGATCTCGCTGCTACAAGCGGAATTTACACAGAAGAAGATGTTGTAAAAATGATTATGGCAGGAGCAAATGTAACTCAAATGCTTTCCTGCCTTTTAAAGTTTGGTATCGGACATATTGCAGATGTTTTAACAAAGATGAAAAGTTGGATGGAAGAAAAGGAATATGAATCTGTGAAGCAAATGAGAGGAAGCATGAGCTATATGAATGTTCCCGATCCTGCAAAGTTTGAACGTGCAAACTATATGAAAGTATTGCACTCATTCAGATAGTTCTTTTTTAATTATTGAATTTGCCTCCTTGCCATTGCCTGCAACTTTATCCAGGGGAGAGTCTTCGAATTTAAGTGCCCACTGTAATTCGAATTTCTGGTGAAATGCATCGCATTGGCTTATTATTTATCGCAGATCACAAACGAAAAATACTATAACTCATATCTTTACCCGGCTGTATCAAAAATAATTATTTGTATTTAATTCATTTATCAACGGAATAAAACGACCAGCTTCATTGTTTTGACTAATTCAGAAAGAAAATATTTATGCTGATATTTTTCACAATCTTCTT
>DATDOL010000025.1:0-15537 GCA_035293265.1 Ignavibacteriaceae bacterium
GAAGATTTTGGTAATGAACTTATTTGCTCTTCAATCTCAGAAAGTTCTAATACTGGTACTGTAAGATTAAACGTTGTACCTTTTCCAACGGTGCTTGATATTTCAAGATTGCCGCCAAGAAAATCAATATATTTTTTTGAAAGAGTTAATCCCAAACCTGAAGTATTTCCTATGTCGGAATTATAAATATCATTAATTGCAAACGGCGCAAATATGTTTTGCATTTTATTCGATGGCACACCGGCACCGGTATCTGTGATGCGTATTCTTAACTGGTTTTTCGCAGATGAGAAAATTGAAATACTGATTTTACCTTTTTCCGTTAGCCTTAATGAAGAGGTTATAAGGTTTATGAGGACGAAACGGATTTTTTTATTATCAAATTTTAATTTCTCGGGCAATTTTTCATCAATATTCAAAATGAAAGCGACGCGGTTAACATCAATTTTATCATCAAAAATTTTGACGATTTCATTTATAAAACTTTTAATATTTACATTAGTAATTACATCGCTCTTTTTTTCTTTATCAAGTTTTGCCAGGTCAATTAAATCATTTTGTAATGAAAGTAAATCGAAGGCATTTTCTTTCAGAGTAGTAACATATTCTGCCTGGGATTGTGAGAGATTTTCTTCGTTAAGCAGGGAAGCAAAACCCATAATACTGTTTGTAGGCGTTCGCAATTCGTGTGCAATAGAAACGATAATGTCACTGACATTACTACTCAACCCGCCTCTTTTTCCCATCCAGATTTGCAAAAGGTTTTTTACAGCTTCCCCAATCATTAAGATATTATCACGGTCGCTTTTAGAATAAACAGATTTTTTTGCGATTTTGATTAATACTCGTTCGTTTCCTGTAATTGTAAGATGAAGGCATCCTTCTTTAAGCACTATATCTGTAGCTTTTATCTGGCAGGCAGAATTTGTATCAAATTTTGTTTCGGTTGAATTCAGATTTAAGGATTCGCACGAATTGCAGGCAATTCCATTCCCAAAGTTATAAGATTTTTTTGCTTCACTTGATTTTCCCATAATCTCAAAATTATTTTCAGTAATCCTGAACATAACAGCAGCTTCAAGTTCATATTCGTCAACCATAAAATTGCAGATATTATCAGGATATTCACCTGAGGAGGATAAGGCAAGGTCAATAAGTTTATTGTATTTATTTATGAATTCTATTTTTGAACTAAGCATCTTAATATGTCCGTATTAAAGTATGATAAAAATTCGGTATTCATTAACTTAAATCGATCAAATATAAGTATAGCCTTTGGAAATCAAAAACTTTACAATTAGTTGATAAACCAAATTATTAGTAATCTGGAAAAAGGTTGGTTTTATTTAATAATTTCCACGCAAAACAAGCGGCATTATAGAAATTAAAAATCCTCTATTCCTTCTGAATGCATAAAATATTTATAGGTTAATATCAATTTGTAAGCTAATAATGTTTTCAACATTATTTCTAATTTCATTACTGCCGGAACTGATCGTTTGCTCCCCGGGTTTATAAGTTTCAGAATATTTGAATGAAATAGTTATAAATTTCATTGCTTTATATCTCATTAGTAAATACCATCTGATCCCTTCACCGAACAATGCAATATTCGTCAACACACCCGTTAGATTATTTTCATATTCATAGACAGCCGACTCGAATGAATCAGTGCTGAAAAACATTATACGTCCGTACAAATTAAAATCGGGAGTTGGCGTGAACCTTATATCCTGGAAAACCAGGTAACCGTTTTCCGTTTCATTCAATTCATTAACATCTACATTATTGTATTCGAATCTTCCCTTAAGTCTTAACATTTTTGAGACATTGTAGATAAGTTCGAATCTAACAGATTGCCGGAGCCTCTTAACCAATTGGCTGGTATTATTCAGGGTTTCAGGCACATCCTTCTTTTCATATTTGTAACGTGCTCTTGTTTCAAATTTTGAAAATGGTTTACTTATTAAATCAATTAAGAACTCATCTCCCTCGCTGGGCTGACGGTTCGAAAAAGTTGCATAAGGAAATTTAAATTGGTCGTAATAAAAATTTATTAGTCCAAAAAATGTTCGCCATCTGAAACCTGTATAAATTCCAAATTCATTTGAAGTTAAACCTGAACGCTCACCGAATCCATAACCATGAATACTAATAAAATTCCTGGGGTAGTTTCTGATAGAAGCAATGAAAGAAAAATCCCTGGTTACAGCAATTTGAATAGCATTTAAAGAAGCAATGGAAATTCCGTTATATGCAGCTTCACCGAATAAATTAATCCGATCAATATATACATCGTAATAAAAAGATGTAAAATTAAATTCGCTGCCGCTGATATCATAGATTGAAGATTGATAAAATGAGTTGCTGAATTGTGATTGATAATGAAGTATCCCGGCTTTAAAAATTTTTTCATTAAAATAATCAATCCTTCCGCCAAATAATTTTTCTGAAGCAGCTCCTTTCTTAGAAATTTCATTTTCAGTTCTGTGATAACCATCGAGTGGTAGTGAAGTTATCTCACCAGTTAAAGTATCGATATTAGCATCAAAACTATTGTTTGAATAAAATGCTGTGAAGAAAAACTTGTCAATCATTACTGATGCAGCTGCACCTCTTAAAAAATTTACTTCTGTGCTGCTTGTATACGGCCTAATGAATTTATCATTTCGTTTTACAGGATATATTGCGTCGGCACCTTTCGAAAATGCATAAGGACTCCAGAATACTAATCCTTGCCCGAACTCAAGAATATAATCCATAATAACAGCACGATGTAGAATTCCGATATCGTTTATTGCAAAGTGATAAGAATTGTATTCATAAAGTGAAATTTCACCGGGATCTTTTTCGATAATTATTCCGGCCTGAATTTGATTTTGATATTTGAGCAGCAGCCTGTTATAAACTCTTGGTTTTGTACCTTCGTAATCTCCTTCTGTAAATCCGCTTCTTGTTTGCAGATCATTCGCAAACCGTGACCGGAACAATAGATTTGTACTTCCAAGGAAATTTTCTACAGAACTTCCTTGTTCAACAGGTTCAGAACTCTGTGTTGTTACATAAATAAATGGAGAAATATTCTTTATCAGGTTACGATCTAAATTTTGAACCGCATTTAATTCACTTATTGAAAAAAACTTTCCGTAGTTGTTCCTGTGACTGATAATCAACTGAGCAGAGGAAAGATCCATCCCTGGTATACGCTGCAGATCAGCTAACTGAGCTTCATTAAGGTTGATTGGCTCGCGTAAAAGTTGTTCCATGATTTCATATAAATCTGAATTATCTGTCTCAACGATTGGTTCCTGAAGTATTTCTTCGAGTACTTCTTCGGTGGTTATATAAGTTGAATCAGTTTGAGGAAATATTTGAATCTGAGATATCGGAAAGATTATTAATAAAAAAACCGGCAAGTATTTTAAATCATTAATAATCATAATGCTTTCAATCCCGAATTAATCTTTCTTTCCCAGATTCTCTCTCACACTTTGATAACGGGATCCGGTTTTACCAAAACTTAAAATGATTCCAGCCTGGTGTGTTAGCCCCAAATCGGGATGTGTGAAAAGTGCATAATCCAGATTGAACATAGAATAATTTATACCAATTCCGAAAGAAAATTTGGCCGGCTCATTCGCTGTTCCTAATCGTAAAGAAAGGTATTCGATAATATCATAGTCAATCCCGACTTTAATTGAAGGGTTGTACCTGATATCCTTTTCAAGTGCAAGGTTAAATGATAATGAATTGATGACATTATAACTGAAGCCGGTGTTAAAAATCATAGGAATCTGATCATCTGCATCAGCAAGAGAAGCCCGGTTCAAATTATCAACCGCAAATCCCCATCTCAGGTCATTTGTAATGTAAGCCAATCCACCAAGATTAAAGTAAAGAACACCTGTGCTTCCATAATCCTGTATAGAAAATGAATGGTAATTAGCTGAAAGTCCGATAAAAAAAATATTGTTATAATTAAAAGAATAACCAGCGGTTACTTTTGCTTCGCGGTAAAGTTCATAGCCATAGCTCATTCCGCCAATTGCCACAGAACCGAACTCGAACGGTTCAAGGTAAGCTGCATATCCATTTGCCAGTTCACTTAAACCGAATGGAGCAGGAGAGTAGTAAATCCCGACTTCTCTCCAATTAATCTGAGACAATCCTGCCGGATTACTGAACAATGCAAATACATCGTTTGCTAAAGCAACATCTGAATGTGAAAGTGAAATTTGCTTGGCACCCGGGTAAAATTGTCCGTAAAGATTAACGCTAACAAAAGAAATTATTATTATTGATTTGGATATGAGATTTTTCATGTATAAATATGTTTGTTGAGTCAGTATATCTAAATTCATATATTAAATCAACTAAAAATTATTGAAAAGAAAACAGATGAATAAAATAATTTTCATAATACTAATCAGTGTATCAGTTTGTTATTCACAGGAATTAAATTGCCGCGTTGAGGTGAATTATGAAAATTTACCTGTGAATAACAGGGAATTATTAACAGATTTTGCTTCAGTTATTGAAAGCTATATGAATACCACACGTTTTACGAATGATAACTGGGATGGACAAAAAATTGATTGCTCTATGAGCATTTTTTTTCTCGGGGCTGCAACTGATATAGATTATACTGCTCAGATTGTTGTTGTCAGTCAGAGACCTATATATAAATCCACCAATAATTCACAAATGGTTACTATCAACGATGCTCAATGGGCATTTCAATACCAAAGAGGACAGGCTTTATACGCAAACCAAACAACATTTGAAGCGTTATCAAGTTTTCTTGATTTTTATGCGAACATAATTATCGGATTTGACTGGGATACCTGGGAGGAATTCGGCGGCACAAAATATTTTCAGCGAGCACAGGATATCGTTAATCTCGGGGCTGCCAGTTCAAATGCGCAGGGATGGCAGTCAAGCAGCAGTACTTATAGCAGGTGGGGATTGGTGAATGAAATATTTGCTGAAAAATATTCAAAGTTTCGATCTGCAATTTTTGATTATCATTATGGAATTGATATATACAGTCAAAATAAAATTCTGGGTCAACAAAAAATTGTTTCTTTAATTAATACTTTATATGATATGTGGCAGTCGGAAGGCGGTCTTACGAGTGTTTATGTAAAAACTTTTTTCGATGCAAAATATGGTGAGATAATTGAGTATATGAAAGACTACCAGGATTTAACAATTTTCGATAAGTTGAAAAAAATAGATCCGCCGCATGCTTCACGCTATGAAGGTGTAATGCAATAAATTATTATCGGGAATCAGACTTCGCATTCCCAGATACGATAAGTTTTGTATCTTGATGCATTCATAACTTCGAGTCCACGATTCATCATATCATTATCTTCAAGAACCCAGCTTGCTTCTCCAAGATAGATACCAATTTTAGCTGCATTGTGTACAATTTCCCAATACAATACTGAGTCAAATCCTTTTTTCTGAAATTCCGGTATTACACCAAGAGTCAGGATCCGGGCCCACTTAATTTTCTTTTTTTGTGTATAGATTTTTAAAAAGTTGAAGGGGAATAATTTTCCATTCATTGTTTTAAATATCTGGTTGTAATCAAGCATAACCAAAGCAGCACCAACCAGCTTATCTTCAATCTCAGCAAAGAGTACAAAGGAAGGTTCTACCAGTGGTTTCATATCTTTTGCCATTGCATCAATCTGCTCACCGGTCATTGGAACAAATCCCCAGTTTGGTGCCCAGGCTTTATTATAAACATATTTAAACTTCTCAAGTTCCTGGTGAAAATTTTTCATATTTAACTGGGTGATTTTCAATTTATACCGGTCCCTGACAATTTCCTGAACACGTTTTAATTTTTCGGATTTAAGCAATTTAGGATTCTCGATCTTCCAGGCATATAGATCTTTTGATTTTCTCATTCCATGATTCATACAAAGATCAACGTAGTATTTTGGATTGTAAGCCATTAACAATCTTGGTGAATCATCAAATCCATCTATCAACATTCCAAAAACATCATTGCTTGATGGATTTGCCGGACCTTTCAAATACTTTAAACCTTTTGCTCGCAGCCAATCTTTTGCTGTATTGAATAAAGTATCAGCTACTGCCTGATCATTCACACTTTCAAAAAAACCAAAATGTCCGGAATCATCATTGTGATATTTAAGATGCAAATCATTTTTTACTGCAGCTATTCTGCCAACAATTTTTCTTCCTCTTTCAGCAAGAAAATATTCTGCTTCAGCATTTTTGAAAAACGGATTTTTTTTCCTGTCGAGAAGATTTTTTTGTTCCATATTAAGCGGGGGAACCCAAAACCTATCTTCTTTATAAATTTCAAATGGGAATTTTATAAACTGACTTAATTCTTTTTTCGACCGAACTGTTTTAATAGTAACCGGACTCATCATTATCCTTTGTATTAATAGAAAATCATACCAATGAAAACAATAGTATGCTTTTTAATAAATTCAATGTATATGAAATTTAAATTAATCCTAGTGCCTTACCTGCCTTTTCAAAGATGTGAAGTATTTCATCGAGATGTTCTTTTTTATGCGTTGCCATATAACTGGTTCTCATCATCTGTCTGCCTTCAGGAACACCCGGCGGAACAAAAACATTTACAAAAACTCCGTTATCATAAAGTATACGCCACATTTGTAGCGCAATATTATCATTCCCGATAATTACCGGAACAATTGCAGTTCTTCCTTCTATTACATTAAAACCTTTTTGCTTCAATGATTTTCTCATGTAGTTGGCATTTTCAATAAGCTTAGTAACTCTTTCAGGTTCTGCTTCAAGAATGTCAAGCGCAGCAAGTGCTGAAGCAACTGAAGCAGGCGTTGGTGAAGCGCTGAATATTAATGCAGGTGAAAAATGTTTTATGTAGTTGATAACTCTTTCCGGACCTGAAACAAATCCTCCCAGAGAAGCAAATGTTTTGCTGAACGTGCCCATTGTTAAGTCTACGCTGTTTTCCAGGTTGAACTCACTTGCAGTTCCTCTGCCGCCTTTACCGATAACGCCGACTGAATGAGCGTCGTCCAGCATGATCCGCGCATTATTTGCTTTAGCAATTCGAACGAGTGTTGGCAGATCCACAATTTCACCGCCTGTGCTGAAAACACCATCACTTACAATTAACTTTGGTGCATCTTTAGGAATTTTTACAATTACTCTTTCAAGGTCCTCCATATCATTATGCTTATACCTGACAAAATTTGCCGAAGCACCTTTGGCCATCAGATTTCCAGCAACAATGCATGCATGGTTGTCCTTATCAGATACTACATATTCACTTCTTCCCAAAACCAGAGTAGGTATTACACCTTGTGCTGTTTGATAACCGGTGCTGAATAATAAGACGGCTTCACTTTTAAAAAATTTTGCAAGACGCTCTTCTAATTCAATATGAAGATCAAGTGTACCTGTCAGATAACGCGAGCCTGAGCATCCCGTTCCATATTTTTCTAATGCTTTTTTTGCGGCTTCAACAACTTTAGGATGAGCAGTTAATCCTAAATAATTATTGGAGCCGGCCATAATTACTTTTTTTCCTTCTATTTTGACAACGGGTCCTTCATTTTCTTCAATTGCACGGAAATACGGGTATACCCCTGATGCTTTAACTTCATCTGCACGGGTAAAGTCAAAGCACTTTTTGAATAAATCCAAAGAATCCTCCTAAGATTAAAGTGGAATGTAAAAGATATATATGTTGAAGTTTTTTGTTAATTTTGTTTCAAAATCTATAAATAATAGAGTTAAAATCAAATAAACATTTTCCATGATTGAAAAACTAAATGCAGTTGTTACAGGTGCCAATGGCTTTGTCGGGAGCCACCTTGTGGATTATCTGCTTGAGAAAAAAATTAATGTGCGATGCATTGTAAGAAAATCCAGCGATCTCAGGTGGCTTGATGGTAAAGATGTTGAAATATTTGATTGTGGATTATTTGATAAGGATGGTATTAGACATGCATTCAAGGATGTTGACTATATATTTCACGTAGCGGGAGTTGTAAAAGCAAAAAAGCCGGAAGGATATTTTAAAGGTAATGTTGAAGCAACAAAAAATTTGTTGGATGTTATTGTTGAAAATAATATTCCTATAAAACGATTTGTGATTGTCAGCAGTCAAACTGTAACCGGTCCATCACGAAACGCAAAACCAGTGAATGAAGAAAGTGAATGCAAACCAATGACTACTTATGCAAAGAGTAAACTCGAGCAGGAAAAACTACTGATGTCCTATGCCGATAAAATACCTGTTACAATTTGTCGAGCACCGGCTGTTTTTGGTGAACGCGACACTGAAATATTTATTTACTTTCAAACATTCAGTAAAGGATTGACAACTCTAATTGGTTTTGATGAAAAAATTCTCAGTCTTGTTCATGCTGCTGATCTGGCAGAAGGTTTATACCTGGCAGCTACCAATGAAAGATCAATTGGTAAAACATATTTTATCAGCTCCGAAAAATTTTATAGCTGGGTTGAACTTGGAAAAATCACCGCACAAGTTTTGAATAAGAATGCATTAAAAATCAGGATACCCCATTTCATAATTTATTCTATAGCTGCACTGGCTCAGTTTTTTGCAATGTTCAGTTCAAAACCAGCAACACTTAACATTGAAAAAGCGAAAGACCTTGTTCAGAAATCATGGACTTGCGATTCTTCAAAAGCTGCGCGAGAGCTGGGATACAAACAGAATATTTCGATAGAAGAGGGTATCAGAAGAACGTGTGTATGGTATAAGGATATGAAGTGGATTTAAAAATTGTTTATATGGAATAGCCGAGGTAAAAGATTTAAAGATTAATCTTGTAATATTTCAATTTTATAATTTTTCAATTATTCTCCGCTCCTTCATCAATCCAGGTTTTCAATCCGCGCAGTTGTGTAGAAGTTAAAGGAAGATATTGTGACGGAGGCATAGGAGGAAAGCCAGAGCGTTTCTCCACAGTCCAGACAATAATACTTGTTTCGGAAGTTCCCCTTGTCATGATGGCCGGATCGGTAACACCAGACCAGGTCGAAAGATCAACGTTTCCGTCCCGTCTCGAAGCATTATGACAGTTTACGCATTTCAATTCTATAAACGGAGCAATATGAAGTGAATAGCTTACATTAGTTTCTGGTATTTCCCGGTTGTCTATGTCTTCTGTGGTTAATGTATCATCGCAACTAAGAAATGCTGCTGAAAGAATGATTGTTAGAAAAATTAATTTTAACATAAATGATTATAATCTTTAATAAAAGATAGACAGACTCACAGCTATTTATCAATGCAGGTTTATAGTATATTAAACTTAAGGGTAGATATGAAAAGAAGAATATTTTATCAGAAACTTTCGTTAATTGACAAATCATCAAAAGATAATTAGTTTTGAAGTGAAATTCGAAAATATTGGGGCTATAGCTCAGCTGGGAGAGCGCTTGAATGGCATTCAAGAGGTCAGCGGTTCGATCCCGCTTAGCTCCACTATCTAACCTAAGAAATTTCAATTTTGATGCAGATGTTTTTTCTTTATATTCTTTGGAGTAGATCCACAAACAAATTTTATATAGGGCAAACAAAAGATTTAAATAGAAGATTGATTTATCATAATTCCGGTTATAATAAATCAACTAAAGCAGGGGGGAATTGGGAGTTGGTTTATGCTGAAAATTTTAATACTCACAATGAAGCTGTAAAGAGAGAAAAAGAATTGAAGAGAAAAAAAAGTAGAGATTATATTCAAAGATTGGTTAAGAATAGAGAGTGTCCCGAATAAAATTCGGGAAGGTCAGCGGTTCACCCGAAGGGACTCCTTCGGAGGATCCCGCTTAGCTCCACAACTTTCCTTGATCGCTTAGTAATTTAGTTCAAAGAATAATCACCTTTATAATTTTCATAAATAGCCAGATCTGATTTTGCAATTACTAAATTCGCTCTCTTCTTAAACCTGCACATTGAATGAATTTACTTCCAGTAAATAATTATTATAAAAAAATTCTGCAGGTTGCATTGCCTGCCATTGCCGGTTTATCAACTCAAATGGTAGTATCATTAGTTGATTCAGCAATGGTCGGAAGGCTTGAAAACCCTGAATATGCTTTGGCTGCAATGGGAATCGGTGTTTTGGCAACCTGGGCATTGATCAGTTTTTTCTCGAGTCTGGCAACCGGTATTCACGTTGTTGTTGCCCGAAAGTTTGGAGAAGGTGATTATATCGCTTGCGGTGTGACTTTGAATAATTCAGTTTTAATATCTGTTATTATCGGGTTAATAGTGGCTGCAGTCGGAATCTTTTTTGCAGAACCGATAGCCAATCTGTTTGCAGCAGATGCCACGGTTGGTAAATTAGCCGGTGAGTATATTCATTACAGGTTTCTTGGAATTCCTTTCTTCCTTTTATCTGTTTCGTTCCGGGGATTTTATTTTGGAATAAATAAAACAAAAATTTTTATGTTCTCCGGAATTATCACTAATCTTCTGAATATTATCTTCAATTACATTTTGATATATGGTTCGTTCGGTTTTCCCAGGATGGGAGTGGCTGGCTCAGGATTGGGTTCAACTTTAGCCACTATGTTCGATGGATTATTTTATTTAGCAATACTGCTCTTACCTTCTTATAGAAATCGATTTCAGAATTTTAAGCACCTTAGAATAGACAAGAAGATAATTAATGCAATAATTAAAATATCAGTACCGGTTTCATTTCAAAATGTTTTTATTCTCATAGGATTTTTAAGCTTTGTTTCGATTACCGGATTAATCGGAATTAAAGAACAGGCAGCAACACAGGCAATCATCAGTTTGATGTTTATTTCATTCTTACCATCTTTTGGCTTCGGGATAGCTGTTCAAACATTAGTGGGAAATAATTTGGGAGCTGGAAAACTGAATCTGGCCAAAATTTATGGATTTGAAACAGCAAAAGTGGTGACATACTATACCATTTTACTTGGTATTATTTTTATTCTAATCCCACAATATGTGCTACTGATAATAACAGAAGATCAATCCATAATTGAAACTGCAATATCGTCACTCAGAATCGCCGGTTTTGCCCAAATATTTTATGGCCTCGGAGTAGTTCTGGCTAATGGATTACAGGCAGCAGGAAGAACTATGTTTGTTATGAAAGCAGAGGTTATTACAAATCTTTTGATTTTTGTGCCAGCAGCATATTTTCTGGGTGTTTATTTACAATTAGGACTATATTGGGCATGGGTTGCATTACCTATTTATATTATTTCGTATTCTTTAATAATTTATTTGAAGTTCAATTCAGCGAGTTGGCACAAAAAAATAATTATTGATGCGGAGAAGTAGTGCAGTCTCAGGAAGTAAAATGAATCTTTAATAAAAGTTTAGGCTAAAAGATTATACAAAAAAGTCTTGACATTAAACTTGAAGCAGAATATATTTTAGCTATGAAAAAATTCCTTATGAGGACATTACCTGTTTTTTTCATTATAAGCACAATTTACGCCGGCGCATTTTTAGATTATTTTTATGGTAGAAGCGAAGGTGATGATGTGCGATTGGAGTGGAAAACTTCCGAAGAAGTTAATCTCCAACACTTTAAAGTAGAAAGAAAAACACCTCAGAGCCAATTTTCTGAGATTACAACAGTCGATCCGAAAGGCAGCAATTCTTACTATTCTTATCTCGATCAATCTGCTTATAAATCAAACGATATGGTTTTTATCTACAGACTTAAAATTGTGGACTTAGATGGTCAAACTTCTTATTCAGCTGAAGTTACTGTTTCGCATAATGTATCAGGCGTCAAACGAACATGGGGCAGCATCAAGGCTATGTTCAGGTGATTGGGTCCTCTATTATTTACTCTCTTCACAAAAACACATTTCAAACTTCAATCCTTCAATTTTGCTTCAATCTTTATCTTACGGTAATTATTTTAGTAATAATTCTGCTAAGCGGCTGTACGTCTTCCAAGCGGTATGGTGAGGAAGAAAAAAAAGATATCATTGTAAAGACAGCAGAAACTGAAGAGACAAGCAAATCGTCATCGAATAGTATTAGAATATTGCTCGACGAAATGGAGTCCGCATCATTTTTGACCATTCAAAATACGGTTAATGTTTATGATGAAAAAAATAAAATCGCTGTTGTAAATCCCGGCAACACACTAGAGTTTTATGATTCTGAAAACCAACTACTTTTAAAAGTAAGAGATCAATCGTTTTCCGGTAACCTATTCAAAGTTCAGTCAGAAAATTCTGATTATATAACTTATAATGGTAAAAATTATAAAGGAATGCTGTCCATCCATCCATCCGAAAATTCAATAGAAATAGTTAATAACCTGGATATTGAAGAATATTTGAAAGGTGTAATTTCCAGAGAAATGCCTTTAGGTAAAGGAACTGAAAATCTTGAAGCTCTTAAAGCCTTAGCAATTTGTGCACGAACATACTCAATGATAAGAATTAAAGAGAGCAAGACTTTATATGACCTTTATCCTGACACACGTGATCAGGTTTACGGCGGCATAGATGCAGAATATCCACTTTCCAACCAGGCAGTTGATGATACTAAAGACATGATCTTAACTTATAACGATTCGCTCGCACAACTTTTCTATCATTCTACATGCGGTGGATTTACCGAAGATGCGATTAATGTTTTTACTGATACCAAACTTGAATACTTAAAAGGCATCCAGGATGGTGACCCTCCTTATTGTTCAATCTCTCCAAGATTCGAATGGACAGAGATATTCACTGCGGATTTAATTATTGACAGATTAAAAAGTGCCGCATTAATTTCTCATACGAATTATTCACTTGAAGACTTAGTTATTCTCAGCAGATTCGATTCAGGGAGAGTTAATGAATTACAAGTTGTATTAAATGATGACTATAATAATGAAACTTCAATAAGCATTTTTGGGAATGATATCAGGCAAGTGTTGAAAAATGCTGATGGAAAATTAATTTTATGGAGCAGTGTGTTTGATATCAGCAGGGACGATCAAAGTATTATTTTAAATGGAAAGGGATTTGGTCATGGAGTAGGGATGTGTCAGTGGGGTGCGATTTCACTTTCTAAAAGAGGATGGAACTTTGAAGACATTCTTCAACACTACTACCCGGGCACACAGTTGGGCTCTGCGGATGATTAAAACCGAATTAACAATTTTCTTAGCCTCCAGCTCACCTCGCAGAAGAAAATTATTAAAGCAGCTTGGAATTAAATTCAAGTCGTTTTCTGTCAATCTCGATGAAAAAATTAATGGCGGAGAAAAACCTGTTGACATGGTGATGAGACTTTCAGTTGAAAAGATGAACCTTGCCAGAATAAAAATTAATTCCGGAATAATTATAACGGCTGATACAATAGTTGTTTTAAATAATAAAATAATCGGCAAGCCGACAAATAAAAAAGAAGCTGTTAAGTATTTAAAGTTATTGAGTGGAAAGCAGCATACAGTTTTTACCGGATTTGCTGTGATGAATATTTCAGCAAATAAGATAATCGTTGATTACGAAAAGACTGAAGTCAAATTCAGAAAATTGAAAGATGATGAAATTACCGATTACGTTCAGACAGGCAGTCCGCTTGATAAAGCAGGAGCTTACGGAATACAGGATGATTTTGGTGCTGTATTTGTCGAAAAGATAAACGGCTGTTATTATAATGTTGTTGGTTTACCATTAACCAAACTTTACCAGGCATTACGAAAACTAATCTGAATTGTTAAAAAAGTTAAAGAAAAAAGTCTTAATCTCAATTGTAATTGCCGGCATAGTCTACTTGGCATTTACAATTTATGCTGATTATGAAGAAGTACTCTTGGCATTTTATAGATTTGACCTGATACTGATTTTACCTCTGCTTCTACTTTCATTCTTAAATTATATAACCCGTTTTTTTAAATGGGATTACTATATTTCAATCGTTGGTGTTGAATTAAAAAAAACGGACTCTTTTTCCATTTTTATGACTGGGTTGATAATGAGTGTAACGCCCGGCAAAATTGGTGAGCTTTTAAAAGCTTATCTTGTTAAAGAAGTAACAAATACTTCGGTAAGTAAAACTGCTCCAATTATTTTTGCAGAAAGAGTTACAGATTTTATTTCATTGCTCTTGATTACTGTTACAGGTGCATTTGCTTTTGATTACGGCAGTAACATTGTGATTATAGTTTCATTATTTTTGGTGATATTGGTTATTGCCATCAGCAACAAAAGATTGGCATTAGATGTCCTGACTTTATTAGAGAAAATTGTTTTCATAAAAAAATATTTAACAAATCTTCACACGGCATTTGAGAGTTCTTATCTGTTGTTGAAACCAAAACCACTGTTATTAATGACATTATTAAGTTTGTTCTCATGGGGTTTTGAATGTTTGGGTTATTATATAATTCTGCTTAATTTTGGAATAGATTTTGGATTATTTTGGGCTTTTTTCAGCTACAGTTTTGCTACAATAATAGGGGCAATATCAATGTTACCAGGCGGTCTTGGCATCACGGAAGGTTCACTTACTTTTATGTTAATCAGAGAAAATATATCAAAGAATGTCGCATTCGCCACAACTTTTATTATTCGAGTTGTAACACTATGGTTTGCTGTATTTGTTGGTGTTTTAAGTGTTATTATCTATCAAAAAAGATTTGGAAAATTAAACGTTGATTCTTTCTAAAATATTTTGAGGAGTAAAAAATGACAAAATTTAAAAATATAAAAGTGCCATCAACAGGAGATAAAATAACAGTTAAAGATGATAAGCTTCAAGTATCGGACAATCCAATCATCTGTTTTATCGAAGGTGATGGTATTGGACCGGATATCTGGAGAGCATCAAAACGAGTTTTTGAAGCTGCAGTCGAAAAAGCTTATGATGGTAAAAAGAAAATTTCCTGGATGGAAATCTATGCTGGTGATAAAGCCGTGCAAGTTTATGGAAAAAATAAATGGCTTCCTGCAGAAACCGTGGAGGCAATCGGGGAATTTACGGTTGCGATAAAAGGTCCGTTAACAACTCCTATTGGAGGCGGGATAAGAAGTTTAAATGTATCACTTCGTCAACAATTAGATCTGTTTGCTTGCGTTCGCCCGGTAAAATTTTATCCCGGAACTCCATCACCAATGAAAAGACCTCAGCTACTGGACATTGTTCTTTTCCGAGAAAATACAGAGGATGTTTATTCAGGAATTGAGTTTAAAGCAAACTCAAATGAAGCAGTAAAATTAATCAGCTATATAAATAAATTAGCTAAGAAAAATATTCGAACTGGTTCTGGAATCGGAATTAAACCCATGAGTGAATTTGGAACTGCTCGTCTTGTAAAAAAAGCAATAGAATATGCAAAAGAGAGTCACAAAAAAAGTGTTACTCTAGTACATAAAGGTAACATCATGAAATTCACTGAAGGTTCATTCAAAGAGTGGGGTTATAAATTGGCTAAGACAGAATTCCCTGATTTGACAATATCAGAAGATGAATTATGGAAAAAATTTAACGGCGTTCTTCCTAAGGGAAAAATATTAATTAAA
>DATDOL010000026.1:0-3094 GCA_035293265.1 Ignavibacteriaceae bacterium
TGTTCACAACCCCGGCACAGGTATTTATAACATTTGATTTATTTATTCCGCCGCAGGGTCCCATTGTTCTCAGCAAAAGCGATGCAATATTTGATTATCATCGTTTCATTCCTGCCGAAGTTTACGTTATAAATCTTCCGATTCTGAATAATGATGACGACGGTGTTGTGCTTCTCGATAATCGAAATGCTATGATTGATTCAGTGCTTTATTCAAGTCAGTGGGGTGGGACAAATGGTTATTCGCTCGAAAGAATTTCTGTGGATGCCGGATCAAATCTTCAGAATAACTGGGGAAGTTCAGAAGATATTGAGCAAAGCACACCCGGAAGAATTAACAGCATTACTCCCAAACAATTTGATCTTTCTATTGCTGAAATGAATTTTAATCCGAGGTTTCCAATCAATGGTGATAATGTATTCATCAGTGCAAAGATTAAAAATAACGGCTCATCGAGTGCAAATAATTTTTCTGTTGAGTTTTATCTTGATACCGATTCCAACAATGTTGTGGATCTCCTGTTAAGTTCTCAAACAGGATTGAATCTTCTTTCAGGCGATTCAGCAAACATAATTTCTTTATTCCCGATTCAAAATCTTCAGAATAAAATTTTAACTGCGGTAAGAGTTGTTTATACCGAAGATGAAGACACTCTAAATAATTATTTTGAAAAATCTGTCGAACCGGGTTTCCCGGAAAATGTGATTGTAATTAATGAAGTAATGTACAATCCGGCTGACGGTGAACCAGAGTGGTTTGAGCTGATTAATATTTCAGGAGATTCAATTAATCTTAAAAACTGGTCCATCAGCGATGTGATAACACCTGCAGAAGGATTTATATCAGTTGAGGATTTTTATCTTCAGCATCAGGAATTTCTTGTAATAGCAAAAGATGTTTCCTTTTTCAGTTATCACCCCGAGGTAACATCAAAAGTAAAAATTGTAAATTTTGGATCACTTGGAAATACTTCCGATGGAATTATCGTTTACGATTTCAGAGATGGAATTATCGACAGTTTGTTCTACCGTTCATCCTGGGGAGGAAGTAAAGGAATTTCATTGGAAAGAATTTCTGTAAACGGAGAAACAAATGACAGCTTAAACTGGACAAGCTCATTGAGTATTACCGGCAGTACTCCTGGTGCACCAAACTCAATTGAGAATGCACCTGATTATGGAAGAAATGATCTGGTGATTAACGAAATTATGTTCGATCCGGACACCGACAACACAGAGTTCGTTGAGTTTGTAAACATCAGCGGTCAAACTATTAACATCGGTGGATGGAGATTTGAAGATGAAAATGGAAATTTCAGCAGGCTTGCTGAATCAAACTTTCTGCTTGAACCGGGTTCATATTATGTGGTTGCTGCAGATTCGATAATATTTTCAAAATATTCTTTGAATGAAAATCTTTTTATCCTGAACATTTCCAGTCTTGGTTTGATAAACACAGGTGAATTAATACTTCTTAAAGATGTAATGGGAAATGTTATTGATTCTGTATGGTATTCTGATGACTGGCATAACCGGAATTTCTCTTTAACAAAAAATATTTCGCTTGAAAGAATTAATCCCAAGCTTAACGGAAACGACCCTGCAAACTGGAGCAGTTCGGCAGATATTTCAGGCGCAACACCAACCAGTCAGAACAGCATTTATACAGAAAACCTGAGCAATGAATCAAACATTTCCGTTTCTCCCAATCCGTTTTCGCCGGATGATGACGGCTTCGAGGATTTTACAATTATAAATTATAATTTAACACAGGCAACTTCGCAGGTAAGAATTAAAATTTTCGACAGCAAAGGAAGACTTGTACGAACTTTAGTTAACAGTCAGGCAAGCGGTCCTTCCGGCTCGATTATTTTTGATGGACTTGGTGATGATGGTCAGGCTTTGCGTATCGGAATTTATATAATCTTTCTCGAAGCAATAAACGAAGGCTCTGGTGTTGTTGAAAATATGAAAACTGTGGTAGTGGTTGCAAGGAAGTTGTAGTTTTAATAATAAATCAATCAGGAGGCAATAAATGACTGCACTTAAACTCCGCTCTAAAGGAGATTCTGTAAGATTACTTCAGGAACTTTTAAATAAAGTCGGTTACCAGATTGATATTGACGGCGATTTTGGTAAGCAGACAGATAAAGTTGTAAAAGATTTCCAGAAGAAAAATAATTTAGTTGTTGATGGAGTTGTCGGAACAAAAACGTGGATTAAACTGACTGCAGTTTTGCCCGATGAAATTAAAAACACAGAGAGCAAATTACTCTCAGAAAAAGATTTGCAAAATCTCGCTGATGAACTCGGGATTGAATTGGCTGCAGTAAAAGCCGTCAATGAAATTGAGTCGAGCGGACGGGGATTTTTAACAATCGGTAAACCAAAAATTCTTTTTGAAGGGCACATCTTCTGGAACAGGTTGAAAGTTCATGGCTTAAATCCTCCTGACTTCATTTTAGGAAATGAAGATATACTTTACGCGAAATGGACCAAGCAATTTTACAAAGGCGGAGAGAAGGAATACGACAGGCTGAACAAAGCAAAAGCAATTCACGAATCTGCTGCACTTGAATCAGCATCGTGGGGACTGTTCCAGATAATGGGATTTCATTTTAAAATCACCGGATACAATTCTGCGCAGGAATATGTTGAAGCGATGTATAAAAATGAAGGTAATCATCTGAAAGCTTTCGGAAAATTTATTCAGTCGCAGGGATTGGTTAAACATTTAAAGAACAAAGATTGGGCAAAGTTTGCACGTGGATACAACGGCGCTAGTTATGCACAAAACAAATATGATCAGAAGCTTGCTGCTGCATATAAAAAGTACAAAACCTGATATTGTTCAATTTATATAAATCAAAGGATCCAGTATGAATTCAGATTTAAAAACTGTTGCTGATCGTTTGCAAAAAAATATTAACAAAGCCGCAGCCGACTTTCTTAAATATTCAGAAGAAGACCTGAGAAGAAAACCTGCTCCAAATAAATGGTCAAAGAAAGAAATTCTTGGTCATTTAATAGACTCTGCAGCAAACAATCATCACCGGTTTGTGCGAGCACAATTTGAAAATGTACCGTTCAAAGTC
>DATDOL010000027.1:0-2869 GCA_035293265.1 Ignavibacteriaceae bacterium
TGGGGAAAAATCAGAACTCTTCTGCGAATATTTTTCAATCTCATCAATCGGGAACTGGGAAGGAAAAAATATTTTATACATAACAAAAAAAAGGGATAAACTGCTTGAGAGATATCAAATTTCAGAAGAGCAGTTTGATAACATTCTAAGTAAATCAAAAAAAATATTACTTCACATAAGATCAAAAAGGATAAGACCCGGTTTGGATGATAAAATACTGACTTCATGGAATGCTCTTATGCTTAAAGGTTATGTTAATGCTTACAATGCTTTCGGAAAAAATGAATTTCTTCAAAATGCAATTATAAATGGAAATTTTATATCAAAAAAAATGATGCATGAAGACGGAAGGCTTAACAGGAATTTTAAAAATGGTAAGAGCAACATAAACGCTTTTTTAGATGACTATGCCTACACAATTGAAGCATTCATTTCACTGTATGAAGCGACTTTTGACGAACAATGGATTTATAAAGCTAAGCAGCTTGCCGATTATGTTTTGAATCATTTTTATGAAACAAAAAGTGGAATGTTTTACTATACCTCCGATATTGATGATCCTCTTATCACCAGGAAAATAGATCTCTCCGACAATGTAACACCCTCGTCAAATTCATCAATTGCAATAAGTTTAATCAAATTGTCAAAATATTTTTTCAATTCGGGATATGATAAAACTGCAGGAAAACTTATCGGGAATATGAAAGAAATGACTCTAAAAAATCCTCACTTTCATTCAAACTGGCTACTTGCTGTTTCCTACAGTGTGTTTCCCTATTATGAAGTTGCTGTTGTCGGTGATTCGTTTGAAGAGAAGAAGAATTTATTCCTTGAACAATACATCCCGAATATTTCATTAGCAGGAGGGGACGGAAGAGCATCACTTGAGTTAATAGAACATAAATATGTAAATGGAAAAACACTTATTTATGTTTGTGAAAATGGTGCTTGTCAGCTTCCGGTGGAGGAATTTTCCGCAGCACAAAATCAAATTAAAAGATGACGACGGCAAAATTTTCTTAAAAAATATTTCAGGTCAAATATTCATGGGGATAAAATAAGGGTTTGACTGACTGCTATTATCTTCATTTATTCGTACACCAAATTATTGAATGAGGATGTTTTGTCTTTAAAGTTTCGGATTAATTACCTGCTGATTCCATTGTTTGTAATAATTACTGCATCGGCAGCCTCTCATTTTGCTGATACGGGAATGGCGTGGTACAGAACCATAAACTTACCCGACTGGACACCTTCGAACTCATTAATTGTAATTGCGTGGACAATTATTTTTGTTCTTACTTCTCTTTCCATCCTTGTAATCTGGAACAAATACTATACAGAAAAAGATTTTGGTTTGATAATAAGTTTATTTATTATGAATGCAGTCCTGAATGTGGGGTGGAACATTTTATTTTTTACGCAGCAGCAGATGGAGCTGGCATTTTTTTGGGCAATTCTTCTTATATCCAATATTATCCTGTTGATCTACTTCATCTGGAAATTCAGTCCATTAACTGCCAGTCTGCTCCTTCCATATTCTTTGTGGGTGATTTTCTCAACAATTCTTATTTTTAAAGTTTGGTCAATAAACTGAACAAATAGTCCCCTCTCTATAATTCAAATCAGAACTTTATCACCGGATTTTCTGTTACTAGATTCAAACACATGCTGATCAACAAAAAACCATAAATATTCATAACATCATGAATGAAATTAATTTTGAAAGAATTAAATCTTCTTCAAAATGGTGCCCAAAAAAGTTTCATGTTGATTCATATATTGAGAAATACCTGTTACCAGCTTAAGTCGGCGGACTTTTAAATCCTTCTTATAATAAATCCAATTTCTCATTCCGATACGAAGATCTGGTTCTTGCATATCAAATTTATCTAAAAAACGACGTTAAATCGGCACATGAGTTGAATAAAATAGAGTGAATTTTTCGCGTGTTTTGGTACTGAAAGTTATTCACTAACATAGAAAGATGGGGAAGATGATGAGAATCAAATCTCCGAAACTTCAATTTATAAAAAACAATGCTCAGAAGCTTCATTTTATGAAGAACAAATCTCAGAAGCTGCATTTAAAACTTACAATAGAGTTTGCTCTTTTCTTCATGATTTTATCAGCAGCGATTTACATTTATGTTATCAGATCATTCGAGCAAGATGCACTTGAGAAATATTCTTATAAAGCAAAAGTGTTTTCAAATTTTCTGGAGCAAAGCCCTGAAATTTTCTGGAATAAAAAAATACGTGATAAAACACTCATCACTAATTTAGTCAGTTTGAACGAAGCTCATTACCTGGTTCTCGAAGACAGGTCAGGGAATATTATAGATGCTGTAAACATTGAATGGGCTGAACAAAACCTTTACATAATGACCCGGCAAACTCATGGTATTTCTGAAGATGAGAAAGTATACAAGGTTATCCTTCCTATTTTGGGAAATGGAATAGAAGTTGGTAAAATTTATGTCGGCTTTGATGCTTCAGTCACAGTTGCTAATCTTTACAGGACTAAACTTTTAACTGCATTATTCAGTCTCTCAATATTCTTAATCGGTATAATAATTACATACTTTCTTAGTTCAATTTCATTTAAACCATTAACAAAATTAATTTCATCGCTCGATAGAATTATGAACGGTGATAAGACAATAAAGATTGATTATAATAATAATGATGAGATTGGGATACTTGCAGAAAGAATTAATTCAGTTCTTACAGAACTCGATAAATCTTCCAGCCATGTGGATTCACTTAACAGTCAGTTAAGAGATGCTTTTAAAACGAAAATATATGAGCTGGACAGTGAAATCAGTCAGCGTAAAAAAGCGGAACTATCTCTTCGTAAGAGCGAAGAA
>DATDOL010000028.1:0-8830 GCA_035293265.1 Ignavibacteriaceae bacterium
CTTTGGATTAAATGGGATGATGAATCAGAGTCCAAAATTAAATTAAATAATTTACGAAGACTTTGCCCCTGTGCCACCTGCCTTTCAGAAAGAGAAAACCGAAGTAGAAACTACATTCCGATCCTCAATCCAAATCAGGTAAAAGTTAAAAAGATACAACCGGTTGGAAGCTATGCAATTGGAATAACCTGGGAAGATGGACATAGTACCGGGATTTATGAATTTCCATTCCTGCGCCAACTAGCAGATAACGAAATAAATTCCAGTACAGTATGACTCTTCCAAACCAGTTAACTGTTTTAAGAATTATTCTTTCCCCGATATTTTTATTTTTATTTTTATCGGAAGAAAGTTTGTTGAAACAAATCTCTGTAGTTGTATTCATATTGGCTGCACTATCGGATTGGTACGATGGCTGGCTGGCAAGAAAGTTTAACTATATAACCAGCTGGGGAAAATTTTGGGATCCGCTTGCAGATAAAATCCTTACTTCAATGGCTTTCATTGGATTTGCATTGGTTGATCTCGTTCCATTCTGGATGGTGATTATTATTGTAGGAAGAGATCTTTTGATAACATTGTTAAGAATTTTTGCTGACAAAAAAGAATATCCATTCACAACAAGTTACTATGCAAAATGGAAAACATCACTTCAAATGATATTTCTATATTACCTGCTTGTTCTATTTGTTGCAAAAAATTCACCAGAGATTTTTGGACAATACAGCGACATTATATCTGCTTTGTTAGATAAAGATTTTGTTTATTACACAATGTTGCTGATAACGATTATTACATTTCATTCTGGTTATTTATATGTTAAACAGAATTGGTCAATAATAAAAAAATTATTTCCTTTTGAATCTAAATCACTTTGAAAAATTTGCCGGTTCAGGATTATACACCGGTTATTCTCCAATGGCTTCAGGAACTGCAGGAAGTTTTATTGGCCTGATAATTTATTGGGTTCCCGGGTTTGAAAATTTATTCATTATTGCTCCAGCTATACTATTATCCTTCTTATATGGAAACTTCCTGGGCAGTAAATTTGAAAAAATTTATGGAAAGGACCCGGCTGAATTTACGTTGGATGAAATAGTCGGAACCTGGATTTCTTTGGTATGGCTGCCAAAGACGATTGGAATTTCCGTAACAGCTTTTATTATCTGGAGAATCCTTGATGTAATAAAGCCTCAGCCCGCAAGAAAAGTTGAGAAGCTGTCCGGCGGCTTAGGAATAATGCTTGATGATGTTATTGCCGGGTTATATACTCTTTTAATAGTTCATCTTCTTGTATATTTGACGGGCGTTTTTTAATAATTTATTTTTTATATGAATGCATATATTATTACCATTGGTGATGAACTTCTCATCGGGCAGACTCTAAATACTAATGCCGCTTACATTGGTGAGAAACTTACAGAATCGAGTATTAATATTATTAAAAGTTCGGTTGTTGGTGACAACGAAGATGAAATAATCTCTGAATTTGACAACGCCTGGTCAAAGAGTGAATTAATAATTGTGACAGGAGGGTTGGGTCCAACGCACGATGACGTAACACGAAAATGTGTGGTTAGTTTTTTCAATACGGCTTTAGTGAAAAATGAAAGCGTGCTTGAAGATATAAAATCCATCTTTCAGAAAAGAGGAAGAAAACTTACTGCGATAAATGAAGATCAGGCACTCGTTCCGAAAATTGCCGAACATATAAGAAATTCGCATGGAACTGCTCCGGGGATTTGGATTGAGAAAGAAAAAAAATATTTTGTGGTAATGCCTGGTGTACCACTTGAAATGCAGGCAATGATGGAATCTTTTGTTCTGCCAAAAATTGAGACTCTGAAAGACAGAACAGATATAATCATTAAACACAAAATAATACAGACAACAGGCATTCCCGAATCTTACCTTTTTGAAAGACTTGGCAACCTGGATGAATTACTGACAGGTTCAAAACTTGCTTTTTTGCCCAATCAATTTGGTGTGAAGTTAAGATTAACAGTAGAAAACTCCGATGAAAATAAAGTGTATGAAAAAATTAATGAAATTGAACAAAAAATAAGAGCTAAAGCCGGCAGATATATTTTTGGTTCTGATGATGAATCACTCGAAGAAGTTGTAGGAAGAATTTTATCTGAGAGAGAATTAACTATCTCGACTGCGGAGTCTTGCACAGGCGGACTAATCGCAAGCATGATTACCAATATCAGCGGCAGCAGTAAATATTTTGAACGCGGTGTCGTTTGTTATAGCAATGCATCCAAAGTTGAAATTTTGAAAGTTGATGAAGATACTTTAATTAATTTTGGCGCCGTAAGCCAGGAAGTCGCAATGCAAATGGCTGAGGGAGTTAAATCAACAAGCGGGGCTTCAATCGGGCTTTCAACGACGGGTATAATGGGTCCAACAGGTGCTACTACTGGTAAACCTGTGGGCCTGGTTTATATCGGTTATTGTGATGATAAGGTTTGTACGGCAAAAAAATTTACTTTCGGTGACAATCGAATTCTAAATAAACAAAGAACTGCACAGGCTGCACTTGATTTTGTGAGAAGGCAGGTACTGGGAATTTCATCGGATGATTAGACTATTTGTTGCTCTGAAAATTCCCCCGGCAACAATTAACGAGATTCTTGAAATTTGTTCGAGCAGGATTGAGGAACCAAACTTAATTCGTTGGGAGTCAAGAGATAAGATTCATCTTACACTGAAGTTTATTGGTGAAGTTGAAGATCACCTTGTTCATCAAATAATTGAAGAGCTTAAATTTATAGAAAGTTTTAATTCATTTAATTGCGCAATATCCGGATTTGGCTTTTTTTATAAATTTAAAGAACCGAAAATCTTACGAACGGACTTTAAAACAGATTCTTCATTGTTTAATTTGATCAATGATATCAATAACAGGTTGCTGAAGTTTGACATTAAAATTGAAAAGCGAGAATTTAAACCTCATCTAACTGTACTAAGAATTAAAAAAGATCCTGGAATAGAATTTATTAATAAATTTAAGGATTATTCATTTAACGAAATTAAATTTATAGCATCGGAAGTTGCACTTATGGAAAGTAAACTACTCCACTCGGGTGCTGTCTATAAAGAAATTAATATTTATGAACTAAGATAACGGAGGAAAAGATGGCTGCCGATAGAGAACAGAAAATGAAAATAATTGAGGAAGCAATTTCAAACATAGAAAAAACTTATGGCAAAGGTTCGATAATGAAACTTGGTGATGGGGTTATTCATGATATTGAATCAATTCCAACCGGTGCGCTTTCATTGGATTACGCATTAGGAATCGGTGGAATTCCAAGAGGAAGAGTAACAGAAATTTATGGCCCGGAATCCAGTGGAAAAACCACTCTTTGTCTTCATATTATTGCAGAAGCCCAAAAAATGGATGGCCTTGCAGCTTTCATTGATGCCGAGCATGCCCTCGATGTTAATTATGCAAAAAGATTAGGAGTTGATACTTCAAATCTTCTGATATCCCAGCCGGATTTTGGTGAGCAAGCGCTTGAAATTACCGATACTTTAGTGCGTAGCAATGCTCTCGATGTAATTGTAATTGACTCTGTCGCGGCGTTGGTTCCCAGATCGGAAATAGAAGGAGAGATGGGTGATGCAACAATGGCAGTTCAGGCAAGACTTATGTCGCAGGCATTAAGAAAACTTACTGCAGCAATTTCAAAATCCAAGACATCTGTAATTTTTATTAATCAATTGAGAAGCAAAATTGGTGTAATGTTTGGAAATCCCGAAACAACAACAGGTGGAAATGCACTTAAATTTTATGCATCAGTAAGGCTTGATATCAGAAAAGTTGCAGCAATAAAAGATGGCGAGCAGGTAATCGGTAACAGGACAAAAGTGAAAATTGTGAAAAGTAAAGTTGCTCCTCCATTTAAACAAGTGGAGTTCGATATACTTTATAATGAAGGCATAAGTAAATCGGGCGATTTGATTGATTTGGCTGTTGAGCAGGGAATTGTTAAAAAGGGTGGTGCCTGGTTCACTTATGGTGAAGACCGCTACCAAGGCAGGGAAGGTTTCAGACAAAAATTAATAGAAACACCTGATTTGATAGATAAACTTTCAAAAGAATTAAAAATAAAATTGGGTATGATTAAAAATGGTGAGAATTTAATTTCGGAAGGTGAAGAAAAGCCGAAAGCAAAAGATAAAAAATCACTGAAGTAATAGACTGTTTTCACAATATGAAAATAGACAGGGTTGTTAAAAAGGGAACAGGAAATGTTTTAATTCTTTTTGATAACTCTGAGACCTTGATACTCTCATTAGAAATATTTCTTAAAAGCGGTTTAAAAAAGAACGATGAAATTTCTGAAAACCGTTTCTCCGCATTAATAAAAGAGAATAAAAAATTTTATTTAAAGCAAAGAGCATTCCGGCTGCTTGGAAGACGGCATCATTCCACTTTTGAGCTGAAGCAAAAGTTGTTTCAGAAAAACCATGAGTCTGAACTCATCAATGATATTTTAACCGAGCTGATGACAGGTGGATATCTTGACGACAAAAAATTTGCTTCCGTTTTTGCTGAAGAAAAATTGCGGACAAAGTTCTGGGGGGATAAAAAATTAAAATCTGAATTAATAAAAAGAGGTATTGATTCCAAAATCATTTCAGAAGTTTTGAAACATTTTATAAGTTCCGAAAACAAAACAGAAACAGCAGAGCTGCTTGCCATTAAAAAATTAGATCGATTGAAATCCAGAAAGTATGATTTGCTAACTCTCCGGAAAAAGCTAACAACATTTTTGATGGCTAAAGGATATGATTACGATATTATTAAAGAAGTTTCTGACAAAATTCTGGGGGATTATTTTCAGGAAGATTGAATCGCTTTAAGCTTTGTCTCTAATTTTTTGATCATATTGCCTATTTCGGATGTTTCAACTTTTTTCGCCGCTTCATCTAAAGGAAACCATTTTCTCTTCCGAAGATTCTTCTCTGAGTAATCTTCATGTTCTTCAACTACTTCCATTGAATAAACTTTTATCAAAACATCTCCACCGTACTTATTTATTTTAAAAGAGCCGAGTTCAATTGTCTCATTTGCCCCGATAATTCCGGCTTCCTCGTATGCTTCCTTTTTAGCAGATTCAAATGCGGAGAGATTAAACTCAACGAATCCCTTTGGAATTATCCATTTCCTTTTTCTTATGGAGGTAATGAGAAGTACCTGTAATTCACCATCCTTTTTCCGATATGGAACTACCGCCGATTGATCAAAATGAAAGTCTTCCGCCAACCTTCTCCTTCTAATTGATTAATAATTTCAAAACAAATATTTATATAAAAAATCAGAATTAAAAATTTGCTCTTTGCAATTATCAATATTAATAAACCTCTCCACCCGTTTTTGATTAATCTTCGACGATTGATTTCCTCAATTGTTAATTATTAAATATGAGAATTAGAGTTTAAATTCACAACACCAATAAATATTAATTAATACTCAATGCGTATACATCAGGATTACTCACTAAAGATATTACATACTTTCGGAATTGATGTAAAAACAAAACTTTTTGCAGAGATATTTTCAGACGAAGATTTATTTGAACTCATTTCAAATAGAAAATTAATTAATGAGAGAAAATTTATTTTGGGTGGCGGCAGCAATATACTGTTTACAAAAAACTTTGACGGATTTGTAATTAAAGTTTCTCTACCCGGAATTAATAAAATCGGTGAAAATGAAAAATCTGTTATAATCGAGGCTGGTGCCGGAGTGATTTGGGATCAGCTCGTGACATACTGTATCAATAATAATTTTGGCGGAATTGAAAATCTGACTCTCATTCCCGGAAATGTTGGTGCTGCGCCAATCCAGAATATCGGGGCATATGGCCAGGAATTATCGGAAACAATTGAATCTCTTAAAGGAATTTTTATTGAAGATGGAACTGTTAAATCCTTTTCAAAATCAGAATGTAATTTTTCTTACCGTAACAGTATTTTCAAACAGGAATTAAAAAATAAATTTATTATAACTTCGCTTAGACTGAGACTAAGTAAAAATCCTAAAATAAATTCTTCATACAAACAAGTTGAAGATGAATTACAAAACTTAAAAATCAACAATCCAACGATTAATGATATTAGCAAGGTTGTTGCAAAAATTCGCAGGAGTAAACTTCCACATCCTGAGGAAATTGGAAATGCCGGCAGCTTTTTTAAAAATCCGGTTGTACACTATCAAAAATATTTTGAATTAGTCGAATCACATCCGGGAATTATCAGCTTTGATGTTGATAAAAATTTCAAGAAGATTGCTGCAGGATGGTTAATTGAAAATTGCGGTTGGAAAGGAAGAAGAATCGGGAACGTTGGAACGCATCAAAAGCATGCTTTAATAATCGTAAATTATGGTGATGCAACGGGTGATGAGATTTTAGATTTTTCCGTCCGAATAATTCAAGCTGTTGAGCTGAAGTTCGGGATAAGACTTGAAAATGAAGTGAGCATTATAAATTAAGTTATATTATTCACCTTAAATGCGATGATTAATTATTTCATTCATTGAATTAATGAAGCATAATAATTAACTTTTCAGATCATTTGTTATAATCATTATTCAAAGGGAAGAAATGAAAAGCAGAGAGAAAGAAAATCAGTCGACTGAAGGGTTATCTGCATATGAAAAAGCTGCACAGGAAGGAATTGATCCACGCTGCATTCCTCAGAGATTAACTTCACCCGTTCCCGAGCATGATCAAATTGTTTATCCTGACTACCCGAAGTCAGATCAGGAGTCATGGAATTTTCTTTACAAACGACAAATGGGATTTCTTCCGAACCGGGCTTGCAATGAATATATGGAGGGAACTGAAAAGCTGAATCTTTCATCGAGTAAAATTCCTTATCTCAAAGAGCTCAGTCATATTTTTTTAAAAGCCACCGGATGGAAAATTGCCAGGGTTCCCGGGCTGATCCACGAACAAAATTTCTTCGAATTGCTTCGCAAAAAAGTTTTCCCCTCAACTGATTATATTAGGGGGAAAGAAGAATTGGATTATACACCGGCTCCGGATCTTTTTCACGATATTTTCGGACACATGCCATTGTTAACAAACTCCAACTTTGCTTCCTTCTACCAGAAGTTTGGAGAAGCAGCTTTAAACGCAAAAGGAAATGATAGAACAAAGCTGGAAACATTTCATTGGTTCACCGTTGAATTTGGATTAATAAGAAATAAAGAAGGCATGAGAATTTATGGTGCAGGAATTCTCTCTTCACTTGAGGAAGTTCAGCATGCCTTGTCAGAGAAGGTTCAAGTAATTGATTTTGATCCTGAAAGAATTGTGATCCAGGAATATGATGTCTGGCATCTGCAGCCTGTTTTGTTTGCGATAGACTCTTTAGAACAGCTTGAATCCGGATTCATCAGATGGACAAAAAAATTAGGATTACTTTAACCTAAATTGTAAAAAATTTCTTTTAAACCACGCAAAAAATCTCATTCTAACCGATTAAAGTTTTTAACACCGCGTTCTGTTATAAATCCATTATGTGATGTTTATCAATTGGTATTGTTTCAGATGATAGTTAAATTTGTTTTGGTTTAGAATCAGATCAGGAGTTAGTGAGGAATTCTTTCTATCAACTAAATAATTATTTTTAAAATTAATTTGCGGAAAGTTAATGTCATTAAACATTGGAGATAAAGCTCCACCAATCAAATTAAAAAATCAAGATGATCAAATTATTTCTTTAGATGACTTTAAAGGGAATAACATTGTCTTATATTTTTATCCTCAGGATGATACATCCGGATGCACTGCAGAGGCTTGCAGTTTCAGAGATAATTTTCCAACGTTTGGAAAGTTGGATGCAGTTGTTTTAGGCGTAAGTCCCGATTCGGTGAAATCGCATAAGAAATTTGCTGAAAAATTTAAGCTTCCTTTCCATTTGTTAAGTGATGAAAATAAAGAAATTATTAATACATACGATGTGTGGCATGAGAAAAATATGTTTGGTAGGAAATATATGGGAGTCGTACGGACAACTTTCATAATTAATAGAAAAGGAATAATCAGCCATATATTTCCAAAAGTTAAAGTTGATGGACATGAAAAAGAAATATTTGAAGCTTTGAAAAATATTTGAGCTGAATGAATAAGACTGTTTACATAACACGAAGAGAAACATTTGCAGCAGCTCACCGTTTGTTCAAGACTGAATTAACAGACGAAGAAAATTTTAAATTGTTTGGAAAGTGCAGCAATCCAAACTGGCATGGCCATAATTATACTCTGGAAGTAGTTGTTGCAGGTTTTATTGATCCCAAAACCGGATTTGTTATGGATGTTCAGAAATTAAAAATGATCATTCACGAACATGTAATATCAAAAGTCGATCATAAAAATCTCAACATAGATACTGAATTTATGAATGGTATAATCCCAACCGCTGAAAACGTTGTGGTTGCGATCTGGAACCAGCTTAATAATAAAATTCATGGCGGGAAATTACATTCCGTTAAATTATATGAAACGGAAAATAATTATTTTGAATTTAAAGGAGATTAAAAATTGAATTTAGATTCGGTTCAAAAATCAATTAAAGAAATCATAAAACAGATCGGTGAAGACACTGACAGGGATGGTTTACGATCAACCCCAAAGAGGGTAGCTGAAGCGTATAAATTTTTAACTTCAGGATATGATCAGGATATAAAAAAGGTTCTGAATAGAGCAATCTTCGAAGAGAAGAACGATGAAATGGTGCTTGTAAAAAATATTGATTTTTACAGTTTGTGCGAACACCACATGCTTCCTTTTTATGGCAAAGTTCATGT
>DATDOL010000029.1:0-10089 GCA_035293265.1 Ignavibacteriaceae bacterium
GCGGGATATCCGAAGAAACTACAACTGGTGTGCATCGTCTTTATGAAAGAATGAAAAAAGGAACATTGCCGGTTCCTGCATTTAATGTTAACGACTCGGTTACAAAATCGAAATTTGATAATAAGTATGGCTGCCGGGAATCCTTAGTTGATGCAATCAGAAGAGCAACAGATCTTATGCTTGCAGGAAAGACCGCAGTTGTTTGCGGTTACGGTGATGTTGGAAAAGGTTCCGCAGAAGCGCTTGCTCATGCTGGTGTCCGGGTTACTGTCACCGAAATAGATCCGATATGTGCATTGCAGGCTTCGATGAATGGATTCGCTGTAAAGAAACTTGAATCAGTGGTTGGTGAAGCTGATATTGTAGTTACTGCAACGGGCAATTGCAATGTTGTTAATGAAAAGCATTTCAGAAAGATGAAAGACAAAACTGTTGTTTGTAACATCGGTCATTTTGATAACGAAATAGATATGGAATGGCTGAACAAAAATTACGGCCATACAAAAGACACAATCAAACCACAGGTTGATATTTACAATGTTGATGGTAAAGATATAATTGTTCTTGCCGAGGGACGGCTTGTTAATCTTGGCTGTGCAATGGGTCACCCGTCATTTGTAATGTCGAACTCTTTCAGTAACCAGGTGCTCGCACAAATCGAGTTATGGCAGAATCATGATAACTATAAGAACGAAGTTTACGTTCTTCCAAAACATCTTGATGAAAAGGTAGCGATGCTGCATCTGGGAAAACTCGGTGCTGAACTTGAAACTTTAACACCAGAACAATCACAATATATCGGTGTTCCGGTTAAAGGTCCTTTTAAACCTGATTATTACAGGTATTAAAATTTTTTAAAGGATGCATCCACCCGGTCCAGGTTGTGTACATCTCTTATTTATTTAACTTTTCCCGATTTCATCCAAAACTAATCTTCCTGCAAATCCGCATCTAATTTTATAATATTTTCTTCGGTTTGCATACATCTCAAATTGGAGTTCATAAGGTAGTTAGATTTCAAATCCATCAAGATTAGCTCTTCATTAATAATAATGTGTCACATTCTGTCGGTTAAAAGCACTATTTAAATTAACAATAGTTGTCAATGAATGAATCTTGTCATTTTGGGAGAAAAAATTATGAAACTAAATTATAAAAGTTCTCAGCTTTCCTTCAGTTATAGACAAAATTTTCTGAAAAAAAATCTTTACCTAGGAATTATACAAGATCTGCCAATCCAAAAAAACAAGTTAAAATTCATTCTCGATATAAATTATGCTCTGCTGTTACTTCTTGCATTTGTATTACTGCTAACTTCAAAATCGTCTGCGCAGGAAATTCTCTGGACTAAAACATTTGGAGGTACTGGCGACGACGGTGCTGAATCAATAGTATTGACAAGTAGTGGTGAAATTGTGATTGCAGGATTTAAAAGTTCGAATAATTTAAAAGATGTTCTCATAATGAAGACCGATGCTTCAGGAAATGAGTTATGGAACAGAACATACAATCTCGGACTGAATGATTGGGGAAGATCTATGAAGCAGACGCAGGATGGCGGATTTATCATTGCTGGTATGACTGAAGTAAATTCACAAACTTTCGATCCGTTTTTGATAAAGACCGATAGTGAGGGTATGATGCAATGGTATCAGCAATATGACTATGGTTTTGGAGATGATGACAGGGGACATGCAGTTTGGCAAACATCTGATGGAGGATACATCATTGCCGGACAAACCTGGCTTATACATGGCGCCTTTGGTAATTATGATATGTATATTATAAAAACTGATATGAACGGGAATGTGCAATGGAAGAAAGTCTTTTACAGGGAAAATGAAGGTGGTGATGTAGCTTTAGCTGTGCAGCAGCTTAGTGACGGCGGGTATATAATCGGAGGGTTTACTCAAAGCTCTTCCTGGGCTTCTTACATAATAAGAACTGATAATTTAGGAAATGCTTTATGGAGTAATATATATCCGGGTTCCTGGCAAAGTGAATGTTATGATATACAGGCTACACCTGATGGTGGATTTATATTAACAGGCACAGAATCATCTTTTCAGACAGACACTGATCTTCTGATTATAAAATTGAACCCCAATGGTAATCTTATATGGAAGAAAATTTATGGTACTGTAGATGCAGAGCAAGGTGAATATATTCAGCAGCTTCAGGATGGTGGTTATATAATTGCAGGAATGTCTTCTCACGGAGCAGGAGGTTATGATATGTATGTGGTTAGAACAAACGGTGCGGGTGAATCTCTTTGGTCCAAAACAATAGGCGGTTCCGGTGATGACCGCGCCTTTTCAGTTGCAACAGCACAAGACGGGTCTCATTTAGTAACAGGATGGGCTTGGTCATACGGTCAGGGGATGGGAGATGTTTATCTGGTGAAACTTCAGGATTCAGTAGTGCCTGTGGAATTAATAAGTTTTAAAGCTGAAACTGCTGGAGCTGATGTTATTCTCAATTGGTCTACCGCATCAGAAATAAATAACCTGGGATTTGAAATCCAGAGAAAGCGATCAGGTGGCGGAAACCAGCAGTCAGAATGGATTTTAATTGGATTTGTTGATGGTAGCGGAACAACATCCGAAACCAAATCTTACAACTTTACTGATAATAATCTGAACCCAGGTTCATACTCTTACAGGTTAAAACAGATTGACTTCGATGGAACTTTTGAATACTTGAATGAAATTGAAGTTGAGGTTTTTGTACCTATTGAATTTTCTTTAGAGCAGAATTTCCCTAACCCGTTTAATCCTTCAACAATCATACGTTATTCTGTTCCTGATATTGGAGAAAGCAGCAGCTTGGTTGTATTAAAAATTTATAACGTTCTTGGCAATGAAATTGCAACATTGGCTAACGAAGAAAAAGCTGCTGGTCAGTATGAAGTTGAATTTAATGCCGGAGATTTTACCAGCGGTACTTACTTTTATCGTTTACAAACCGGGGTATTCACTGAAACTAAAAAGATGCTGCTGATCAGATAATTTTTTATTTCACAAAATAAATCAAAACAGGGCGGTTCATTGAATCGCCCTTCTATTTTTAAATCAATAAAACTAATCACCCACCAGATTTTCCAATATTCTTTTTTTGCCGATCAAATTAATAATAGTATTTTGAATAAAATTATTCTGGCAATGATAAATGAACAATGAATCAATAATATTTACAACTTTTTTACTGGCTGTAGTTGGATACATCGGGCTAACTGCAGTGGTGCTTATGTCTCTTAAAGGAATAATTCCAATTCTTTTTTGGAGAGCTGTTGTACTAATCATCCTTTTGCATGTAATAATGGTCTGGACATATCACTACGAGTGGCAATTCTCAACTGCTGTACGTAATGAGTATACCGGATTTATAATTTTCCATTCAGCATTGTTGATGATTCTGATATCAGCAATCACCAAAAAAAATATTTCACTTTATCTAGTAAGAATTTCTTCTTTAGCAGTAACTGTTGGAGCTCTTGGTGCTGTCTTCAGGTACGAGGCAGTTGAAATTTACAGACTGCCTATAATCATTTGTGCAGGTTTAATAAACGCCGCACTGTTAAAAATTTTGTATGGAAAAAGAAATTTGATGAAAAAGCTATTTGATTAAAAATACGGGATGCGATTTCTTTAACTTAATACAATTGGGTTCTACTGTGAGGTTAACCCGCTAATTGGTATTTTGAATTAAACTCTTAAATCAAAAAATATCTTTAAAGTCTGTCGGGTTCCAAACTATTACAACATTATCAATGTTTTTCTTGTTTTTTATTATTTAAATAATTATTATACGAAAAGAAAATATTGTCAGTGGCAAAGTAATAGGAAAAAATTCTTTTAACCATTTTATACACCAAATCATTTAGGAGGCACAAATGATGCGTAAAAACACCTTACTATTTTTTCTTGCAGTCTTCTTAGTTTTCAACACTTCAAATTTACGCTCCCAAGTTATGAGTGGCATAGTGAGTAGTCAAGGGAGTGCTATATTTGGGGCTAATGTAGTAGTAAAAGGAACGACAATAGGAACTTCAACTGATACTGAAGGAAAATATACTCTGAAACTTGCGTCGGGTAATTATGATGTTATATATTCTTCGGTCGGTTATAAGACAAAAACTATTACAATTTCGCTAGCAGTGAATGAAGAAAAAACTTTGGACGTTGTATTAGTTGTTTCAATAGAAGAGATGTTAGAAATTGTCGTTGTTGGCTCGCGTTCTCAGGAACGAACCGTTATAGATTCTCCATTACCGATAGATATACTTACGGCTCAGGAAATATCTTATACCGGACAAAACTCATTTGATAAAGCTCTTCAGTATCGAGTTCCCTCATTCAACACTGTCCAAACACCAGTTAATGATGCAACAGCATTGTTAGATCCCTGGGAAATCAGAAATATGGGAGTGAGTAGGACATTAATTCTAGTCAATGGAAAACGAAAAAACTTAAGTGCATTAGTGTATACACAAACCTCTCCTAGCCGTGGTGAATCAGGCGCTGATATATCCGGCATTCCAATTGACGCAATTAAGCGGGTAGAAATATTAAGAGATGGTGCATCAGCTTTATACGGTTCAGACGCAATTGCCGGTGTTGTTAACATTGTACTAAAAGATAATACGGAAGGTGGGTATGTTACACTTAATACTGGCGTAACCAGCGAGGGCGATGGCGGCAGAGTTGGTGTCTCTTTGAATAATGGTAGTTCCATTTTCGATAATAAAGGGTTTGTGAACTACACTGTTGATTTCTCAAGAATCAATGAAACAAGGCGCTCAGGAATAGTTGATGCTGTAGGTGAGGCATCAGATTTCGGGGCAGACATAAATGATGTCAACAATTTCCTGGCACAGGATCAATATGGAGGAAATAGAAGCTCTTCTCCTGCAACATCAGCCGCAAAATTCCTGATCAACAGCGGTGTTAATATTTCTGATAATACGGAATTATATGTGAATGGATCTTATGTCTACAAGGAAGTGAACTCATTTGCTAATTATAGAACGCCGTACTGGAGAACTCTTGCAGAATTTCCATACCTAAAAGATTTCTTTGGTGATGGAACGGATGCTTCCTATAAGGGTTATCTTCCGACTTTTGATGGTGAACTGAATGATTACAACGCTACGTTCGGCCTCATTTCGAAGAACAACGGCTGGAATTATGATGCAAGCCTTACACTGGGTGGTAACAGCCAGGATTATACAGTATTGAATTCTCACAATCGATCCGATATTACTGATACAAATGGAGTAAACGTTTATAAAGAGAACAGCCCGATCAATTTCAAACCGGGTGAAACGACATTCTCAAATCAGATTGGGAATGTTGATGTCTCCAAAGTATTGACCGATCAGCTGAGCATTGGTTTTGGTGCGGAATTCAGGAGTGAAACTTTTGAAATTGTCGCTGGTGACAAAGCCTCCTGGGATGGCGTTGGAGCAGACTCATATGCCGGTAACAGACCGGAGAACTCCGGCAAATTTAATCGTTATAATTTTGGCGGCTACCTTGATGTAGGTTATGATTTAACAAGAAATTTTTTAATATCTGCTGCTATAAGAAATGAATATTACGGCGATTTTGGTAATGCATTTGTTTATAAAGTGAGTTCACGATTTAAAACTTTTGAAGATAGAATAACTTTACGAGGTTCATATTCTACCGGATTTAAAGCTCCCACATTACATCAGATCTATACACAAAGAGCGCAATATAGCTTTGTACCAGGGGCTGGCATCCAGGTTATTGGTTTAATAAATAATGTTTCTCCGCAGGCAAGATTATTGGGCGTTCAATCGCTAACGCCTGAGGAATCAAAAAATCTTACGTTGGGCTTCGGTACTATTGTTACTGAGAATATCCATCTAACGGTGGACTATTACGATATATCCATTGCTGATAGAATTGTCATCAGTAATCGAGTAACGATTGATACAACAACTGTCAGCCAGGTAGAATTTTTTACGAATTCAATCGACACAAAAACTTCCGGTCTTGACGTGGTTATCCATTACCAAAATACAAATACGGGTTTGGGACTTTCATTTGCTGGAAATTTTAACCTAAAAAATGAAAGAGATGGCGACATACCAACGATTAAAGACGCTTATGGTGACGACGTTGGTGTGATTGATTCGACACAGGAAGCCTTATTCTTCACATCCCGACCTAAACAGAAATTCGTTGTTGGTGCAACTTATCAAATGGAAAAGATATATCTGGCTCTTTACGGCACCTATTTTGGCTCGACAGAGTTCAAACAAGCAGGGATGGATCCAAATCTAAAAACTGTATTTGAATCTAATGTGGTTTTCGACTTGGCAGTTACATATGATCTATTTGATAACGTAAGTATTTCGGCGAATGTTAATAACCTTCTTGATGTAACACCAAAATGGAATTTTGAGACAGATAATAATAAAGTTGCAGGTCAGCTGATTTTGGATGATCCTGAAAAAACAAAAGTTCAATCCAACCTGATTACATTTAACGGACGTTACGATGTCATGACTTACGATGGCTATCATTTCAGTCAATTAGGCAGGATTTATAGTTTATCTCTCACCTACAAACTTTAACATAAATAAGTGAACTAATTTAAAAGCCGTCCCGACAAGTCGGGACGGCTTTTTTATTTTAAAGAAAAAACTGTAAAGTATTCTTACTTTATTAACAAATCCTGCAGAGCTTCTTCAAGTATTTCGAATTTAAATTTATATCCCACTTTCAAAATTTTATCAACATTAATTCTTTGACTCATAACCGCATAATCTGCAACTTCACCCGCAGCAATTTTCATAACGAACTTTGGAACAGGAAAAATTGAAGGTCGCATTAAAACTTTGCCAAGGGTTTTTGCAAATTCATTCATTCTTACAATCCCAGGTGAAGCTGCGTTAACCGGTCCATTTAAATTTTCATTATCAATTGCCTGAAGATAAATTCCAACTATGTCATCAATATGAATCCACGAAAACCATTGCCTGCCATTTCCTAACGGACCACCGATAAAAAGTTTAAAAGGAAGAAGCATTTGTTTTAAAACTCCCTCATCCTTCATCAAAACCAATCCCGTTCTGATCGAAACTCTTCTCACACCAAACTGCTCAACAAGTGCTGCTTCCTTTTCCCAATCATTGCAGAGGTTCGCTAAAAAATCATTTCCCAATAAACTGTTTTCATCAAGAACCTCGTCAAACCTGTTCCCATAAATTCCAACTGCGGAGGAACAGATAAATACTCCCGGTTTTTGTTCGACTGATTTTATTGCATCAACTAAATTCTGTGTACTAACGATTCTGCTGTGGTAAGCAAGTCGTTTATATTTTTCATTCCATCTCTTTGCTCCAAGATTTGCACCGGCAAGATGAACTACTACGTCTACTCCATTCAGCTCATTCGTCCATTCATCCGGTTGCTCGTAATTCCATTTGATAAATTTCTTTACAAGGAGTAATTTCTTGCCGGCTTTCTCAGAATTCCGGGAAAAAACAATTACCTCGTCTCCTCTTGCTGTCAACTTCTGTACAAGATTTCGTCCTATTGATCCTGTTGCGCCGGTTATTATTATTTTTTTCATATGTGAACTTGATGAGAAGTTGATAAAAATAATCTTTTTTTATACAATTTAAGTTAATATATTTTCTAAATATTAAGTTATAATATGAAATAACAATTGAATTTTTGGCGTTCTATTTGCTGATTTTGAATAGCGGAAAGTACATTTAATTTATCAGCTATATTGTATTAATAAAAAAAAGATGCTTGTAAATAAATAATTTATAAATAATTGATTTTTTCTAATATATATCTATTGTGTTAAGATTTTAATAATAATGGAAAAACTAAACCGAGTTATGAAAAAAACTATTGATTAAATGTTCTCATATTGAATTACAAGTTTTACCTTTCTATTTGAAGCAGTTATAAAATTATTATGCCCTCTTCACTTTTTTTTCTGCAATTGTTTTGGAAATAGGTGTTAAACTAAATTGGAAGACTGAGACAGAAATATCGAATTATGGTTTTAAAGTTCAACGTACATTGTTCAAAGTTCAAAGTCAGGATTGGGAAACATTAGGATTTGTTGAAGGGCACGGAATTTCAAATTCACCAAAAGTCTACTCCTTTATTGATGGAAATATTTTAGCAGGAAAATATTCTTATCGTTTAAAGCAGATAGATATCGATGGTTCGTTTACTTATTCTGATGAAATTGAAGTTGATATTACACCACTCAGTTTTTCTATCGAACAGAATTATCCTAATCCGTTTAACCCAGCTACAACAATTAAATATTCTTTGCCGGAACAAAGCAAAGTTGTTCTAAAAATTTATAACACACTGGGTGAACGGGTAGGAACCTTGACCGATGAAATTAAGGAAGCAGGAATTTACATTGTGGCTTGGGATGGATCTCAGATTTCATCGGGTGTTTATTTTTACTGGATTGAATCGAAGAACGAGAATACAGGATTAGTAAATTTTGAGGTAACGAAAATGCTCCTGCTTAAGTAACTTTTGAAAAATTCGTATTACTAAATAGCCACGCAATTGAGAGTTTTTTTGTTAATATTTTTTAAGAAAGTTAATCGTAGCCCGCATATCTGATTTAAAAGCAAACTTTCTCAGAAAAGCATTTCTTCATAGACCTTATATATCTTAAGCACTTAAGAGATTCAGGTAATCCATACTTGCAAGTAAATGGTTATAATTGTAATTTATATCCCACAAAAGGTCAATAATCAATAAATTGATACACACAGTAAACTTTACATCAGTTTTATACTGTTATTGATAACAATATATGGCACAAGATTTCTTTATTAGAGAGAAAATTTAATAATAATTGAAGGAATTAACAGATGGGAGAAGTTTAATATTTTAATATGAAATTACTATTTTTCTTCCGTTTTTTCATTCCTCTTACTTTCTTTTGCAGTATTTCTTTACTAGGACAGACAACATACACCTGGATTGGTGCCAATAACGCTTCATGGGCTGTCAGTACGAACTGGAGTCCGACACGAACAACGCCAGCTGCAACTGATACTTTACAGTTTACCGACGGCACAACGAAAAACGTCACAAGCGTTCCTACTGAAACAATCGGCAGATTACTTGTTAACACCAGCACAAATATCACTCTTCAGATTACGACCGGAACCATCACTCTTACTATCGGCAATCTTACCGGAGACGATTTGGTTATTGCATCCGGCTCCTCATTAACCATCGGTGGAACCGGAACTAGTCTGACTGTCACACTTGCTTCGAGTGCTACTGCTGATATCAGCGGTACACTTACTGTTAATAGCGGACGTACTTACAACACGAACGGAACATCTGTTCTTACAACTGTAACAACCAGCATTGTGAATTCAGGGACAGTAACGTGTACTGATGTTAATAAACTTTCTTTCGGTAGTGGAGCTACATATCGGCATAGCCAAAATGGCGGTACGGTTCCAACCGCTACCTGGAATGCAGCGTCAAATTGCAATATTACAGGGATGACCAGCACATATCCCGGTGGTATGGGCCAAACTTTTGGAAATGTTACTTTCAACAGTGCTCTTTCAAGCAACACAACAATGTCAAGTGATCTGAGCTGTAACGGCAACTTAACAATGTCGAATACCGGAAGTAATCTTCGGTTAACAACTTCTGCTGCCAGAACAATCATAGTAAGTGGCAACTTTAGCCAAACAAGTGGAACACTTGATATGTCTCAATCAAGTGGAGTGTGTACTTTAAACATAACAGGAAACTTTTCACAAAGCAGTGGAACAATTACAGAGACAGGCTCGGCAAGCGGCAATATAGTATTTAATGGTTCCGGATTACAAACCTACACTTCAAGTGGCTCTGTTCTTAATACTATAAACTTTACTTTAAACGGTGCAGGTGGAGTTAATTTAGGAAGTAACATGACTGTTCCGGGTACACTTAATTTAACCCTGGGTACACTGACTGTAGGAGTAAACACATTGACACTCTCAGGAAGTTCTCCCACGAGAACTTCAGGATTTATTAATGCAAGCAATTCAAGTGCTACAATTGT
>DATDOL010000030.1:0-13692 GCA_035293265.1 Ignavibacteriaceae bacterium
AATATTCTGATGGAAAGATTGATCACCTCGATGGAGTATCGGTTGAGTATCCAAAATGGAGATTTAACTTAAGAATGAGCAACACAGAGCCGATCATTCGTTTAAATGTTGAAAGCAGGGGTGATGAAAAGCTGATGAAGGAGAAAACGGAAGAGTTGCTTAACCTTATAAGAGGATAAAATAGGTATAGAAGTGATTATCCAATACTCAAATGGGCTTGTCATTGCGAGGAGCTTACGACGAAGCAATCTTTTATGCTATTAAAATGAGATCACTTCTCCAGACTTAAGTCGGGCTCGTGATGACAGAATTGCATTACGATCAGTTGAGATTATATTATATTCTATTCTAAATCTCCACCTCAATATTAAACGGCACTTTTAATTTTTCCCATTCGAGTTTAACAACTGCAGAATTATCACCTGTTTTTGTTATAGTATAAGTCAGCCATTCCTGGAAATTTCCACTTTCGGGAGTTACTTCGATTCTTATTGCATCCTCGGCTTCATTGTACTCAAATGCACCCCACTGGACTGCGACTTTGTTAAATATTATCGTCCAATTATTTTTTGTTGGAATAGCAAAAAAACTATAGCTGCCTGCTTTTAATAATCTCCCATTAATTTTTACATCGGAACTGAATGTAATTTTTGTTGCTTCATCTGCACCGGCACGCCAAACAACATTGTAAGGCACAAGTCCACCCCAGATATTTCTTCCTTTCACACCCGGTCTGCTGTAATCAATAGCCACTTCTGTAATACCGACAGTCTGCTTCACCATTGCTTTTGGACTGACTCTAACCTGCTTATTATTGTTTTGTGCCGAAGTATTTTCAATAAAAACCAGGACTAAGCAGAATATCAGTAGTGTATTTATTATTCTAATCGATTTTTGTTTCATTTGATTTCCTATTATTCAATCAATTTAATTATGAATTCCAGGTGGTAAGATTTGAAATATTTTTCAGTTCTGCAACTACTTTATCAATCTCGTCAACTGTGTTATAAAAGTGCGGTGAAAATCTTAAATAACCGGCTCTATCAGAACAAATTATTTTTTTGTTAGAGAGATGATTAAAAATTTCTCCTGCTCTATCCGTTATTATACTTACAATGCCCGCAAGATATTTATAATCAAGATTTTTTAAGGGGGAATAATACCCGAGCTCTGATAATTTCTTAATAAAATATTTTGAGTTTGATATAATCTGCCTTTCAACTTCGTCAAAACCAAACTGTTTGAAAAATTTTAAGGCAGCATTCAAAGCATAAATTGCTGCTGTGTTCAGTGTTCCGGGCTGGTAACGGCTTGCAGTTTCTTTAAACTTTAGCTTGTAATCCAGTAGATTCCACGCATCATCCACCGACAGCCAGCCTGAGGGAACCGTATCTATTTTATCCTGCAGATCTTTTGTTAGATAGATGAAAGACAAACCCTGTATTCCCATCATCCACTTTTGTGTTCCGCAGGAAAGAAAATCAATTTTACTTTTTGTAACGTCGAGTCTTACTGCACCCAATCCTTGAATTGCATCAACAGACAGAATAATATTTTTTTCTCTGCAGACACTTCCGATCTTTTCCAAGTCAACTCTGTAACCCGATAAAAACTGTACAAAGCTGATTGAAATTAGTTTTGTTTGAGGTTTAATTGATTCAATTACGTCTTCAGCAGTAAGAATCCCGTTTTTTGCTTTAATGTATTCAATCTTCACTCTTTTCTTTTCGAGATTAAGAAAGGGATAGACATTCGCTGGAAATTCAACATCATTTAAAAGAATAATGTCACCTGCTTTCCAGTCGATTCCCTGCGCAAGAATATTTAAACCTGTAGATGTATTTTCACTGAATGCAATTCTGTCTTTCTCACAGTTCATCATCTCCGCTAAAATCTGCTTTGTTTCCTCAGCTCGTTTAAGGAATGATTTGTAATCAAAATCGCAATCGTCACTCCTGGAATTCACAAAATCAACAATTACTTTTTTAACTTCTGTGCTGATTGGCGAATCGGATGCATGGTTGAAGTAAATTATCCCTTTATCAAGATAAGGAAAGTGTGACCTCGCTGACTTCAGCTGTTCTGCGTTCATTATTTTTTTCAAAAAAATTATTTATTCAATTCAAACTTAGTTATAATTTGCAGAACAATCTGGAAGTGACTGATTTGTACAGAAGCGATATTATTTTTTCTGTCTTAACTTTAACAATTATAATCTTTAATTTTATTGACAGAATTTTGTAACAAATTATTCTCACCTAAAAATTGAGTGCAATATGACTGCTCGCAAAAAAATAAAACATAGAGAACTAACCCCCGAAGAACTGCGCTGGCGATGTGACCCTGAAATTTTTGAATTCAGCTCCACGCAGGATATCGAACCGATTGAAGGAATTTTAGGACAGGAACGCGCATTAAAAGCTTTGAGACTTGGTGTTGAGTTAAAAAGTCCCGGTTATAACATCTACATTGCCGGGTTATCCGGCACAGGCAAAGCAACTGCAGTTAAAAAAATATTGGAGAGAATCGGCACTGATTGCCCGGACTTACATGATTATGCTTACGTAAATAATTTCAGGGATACTGATCGTCCTGTGCTTTTAATTTTTAAGAAAGGACAGGTAAAATTATTTAAAAGAGATCTTAACCATTCAATCGAGATATTGAAGATCAGGATTCCAAAAGCATTGGAAAATGAATCTTACATCGAACGAAAGAAAAAAATAGTTTCCCAGTACAATCACAAAGAGCAGGATCTCTTAAACGAATTTGATTCCAGGCTTAGAAAAGAAGGACTTACACTTGGACAAGTGAAAGTGGGAGAAACTGCCAGACCTGATATTCTTCCTATGATCAATGAAAAACCTTTCCCGATTTTTCAACTGGAAGAAAAAGTTAAAGAGGGATTGGTTACACAGGAACAATCCCATGAAATAATTAATAAATACAACGAACATCAGCAGGAACTTCAGCTTCTTTTTCAGAAAGGACTGAAGATAAGCCAGGAGTTTCAGGACAAACTTTTTGAGCTGGAAAAATCCAGCACCTTGAATGTCATAAAAGGCGTAATGGGAAACCTGAAAGAAAGATATCCGGAATTAAAAGTTAACGCTTACCTCAGCCAGGTTGAAGAGAACATCCTGGAAAACATACAGGTTTTCAAAGGCGCAAAACCTCAGGGTGATACCACAACCGATGGTTTAATGATCGATTATTTCAAAGAATATGATGTTAATATTCTGCTTGATAATTCTGAAACCAGTGAGTGCCCAATTATCATTGAAACTTCACCAACTTATACAAATCTTTTCGGTGCAGTAGAAAGAGTTAGTGACAGCCGCGGAGTAAATTACAGCGATTTTACAAATATAAAAGCCGGCTCACTTTTACGAGCTAATCATGGTTACCTCGTCTTAAATGTAATGCACTTGTTCGAAGAGCCAGGTGTTTGGAAAACTTTAAAAAGAGTTTTGATGTATCAGAAGCTTGAAATCCACGACTCACCCACGTTCTTACAATTTTCATCTTCAACTTTAAAGCCTGAACCAATCGAATTGGATTTAAAAGTTATACTTGTCGGCAGCCAGTACATTTATGCTTACCTCGCCGAATTTGAATATGATTTTAAAAAAATGTTCAAGGTGAAAGCAGATTTTGATTATGAAATGAAGAGATCGGATAAAGTGCTTATAGAGTATGCAAGAGTGATAAAAAAATTAATTAAAGAAGAAAACCTTAAAGAGTTTGATAAAACAGCAATTGCTCAATTGCTTGAAATAGCTGCAATGTTTGCAGGGCAACAAAACAAGCTCACCACAAGGTTTTCAAAAATTGCTGACCTTGCAAGAGAAGCAAACTTCTGGGCAACGGATGACGGTTTTGATATTGTTAACGCTGCTCATATTCTTAAAGCATATAAAAATGCAAAAGACCGGCATGGTATGCTCGAATCAAAAATTTCCGATATGTATGATGAAGGTACTTTCCTGATGGATACGCTTGGCGAAAGGATCGGGCAGATTAACGGGCTTGCTGTTTATGCGGCAGATTTTTATTCATTTGGCAGACCAACAAGGATCACCGCAACTGTTTCATTAGGCAGTGGAAATATCATTAACGTTGAACGTGAAGCTGGAATGAGCGGACGACATTACAACAAAGGTGTGCTGATTATTACGGGCTACTTCAGAGAAACTTTCGGACAGGATATCCCGCTTACCTTTACAGCAAACCTTGTCTTCGAGCAATCTTACGGAACTATTGATGGAGACAGTGCATCGTGTGCAGAAATATTTGCTTTACTTTCAACTCTTTCGGGACTGCCGATAAAACAATCAATTGCTGTTACAGGTTCATTAAATCAAAAAGGTGATGTTCAGCCAATCGGCGGTGTGAATGAAAAAATTGAAGGTTTCTTCCAGGTTTGTAAATCGGATGGTTTAACCGGCAACCAGGGTGTTGTAATACCGGAACAAAATGTTAAAGAATTAATGATGAATGAGGAAGTGATTAAAGCTGTTAAAGAAAATCAATTTCACATTTACCCTATCACCAGGGTTGAGCAAGGAATTGAAATACTTACCGGAGTTAAAGCCGGAAAGAAAACAGCAAAAGGTTACGAAGCAAAATCTGTGTTCTGCCTTGTTGAGAAGAAACTAAAAGATATGTACACAAAAAGCCGTGCTATGAGAAGTAATTCCAATCAAAAGAACAGGAAAAAGAAAAGAAAAGGTTAATAAATAAATCAATTTCATAAAGTCCTTGTATTTATTTATGGATAAAATTGATAAGCAGCACATAGCAGTTAATGAAGCGAAGGAATTGCTACTGAACTCAGGACTTGTATCTTCGGAAGATATGATTATATTTATATCACAAGCTCCGTATTCTGATAAGAGCCGGACAGATTGGCTAAGATTTGAGGTGATGTAAGTGAAAGCAACATTAGAACAGGAAAAACTGAAACTGGCAAAATGGTGGGAACCAACTGAGAACAACAAGCTTCTCTGCACACTTTGCCCGCGTTATTGCAAAATTGGTGATGGTCAACCCGGATTTTGTTATATCAGGCAAAACCATGGTGGTAAACTTTATACGATTGGTTACGGCAGACCAACCGGGTTTGCAATCGATCCTGTTGAGAAAAAGCCGCTTAATCATTTTCTTCCCGGAACAACTATACTAAGTTTTGGAACAGCCGGTTGTAACCTTGGTTGTAAATTCTGCCAGAACTGGTCAATCAGTAAAGCAAAGCTCGATGATTTGAACTCATTAACAGCAACACCAGAAGCTGTTGTAAACCTCGCTAAAAGATATTCAACACCTTCCATTGCATTCACTTATAACGATCCGACAATTTTCGGCGAGTATGTAATTGATATTTCAGAAATTGCAAAAGCTGAAGGTATAAAATCAGTTATGGTCACTGCCGGGTACATTGATAAAGAAGCCCGCAAAGATGTTTACAAATTTATAGATGCAGCTAATGTTGATCTTAAAGGATTTACAGAAAGATTTTACTGGAAGAATACTTATTCACACATCAATGACGTTCTTGATACTTTGATCTGGCTGAAGAATGAAACAAATGTCTGGTTTGAGATTACAACATTATTAATTCCGGATGAAAATGATTCCGAAGAGGAAGTTAAAAATGAATGCGAATGGATTCTTAAAAATCTCGGCGATTCAATTCCTCTGCATTTCACAGCGTTTCATCCTGATTTCAGAATGATGGATAAGGAAAAAACCCCGGAAAAAACTTTAACAACTGCACGGAATATTGCAAAGTCTTTGGGAATAAAATATTGTTATGTTGGAAATGTTCACAACATAGAAGGTCAGACTACTTACTGTCCAAACTGCAATAATAAACTTATCATAAGAAACTGGCATGATGTAACTTCAATCAAAATGAAGAATGGAAAATGTTTTAAATGTAATACAACAATTCCTGGTGTGTTTCAAAATTGATATTATAATTAATCTCATTTTACCAATTAAAAAAAATACAAGGTATTGATTTGAGTCTGGAGTTTGAAAATGAAAAATTTTATTTACCTTCTGATACATTTATTCTCCCTTTTAAATATCCGGGCACAATGGCAAGTGCAGACAAGCGGAATTACCGAAGATTTAAATGATATCGCTATACTTAATCAATCAAATGCTGTAGTTGTCGGAGACAATGGAACAATTCTAAAATCTACGGACAATGGTACAAATTGGAACGTAAAGAGTAGTGGCACAGCCAATCATCTGAATGCAGTTTCCTTTCGTGATGAACAAAACGGAATCGTAGTGGGAAATGAAGTTATTTGCAGAACAACTGATGGGGGTGAGAATTGGCTGGTAAGTTCCCTAAATAAAAATGGTATTACAATAAGTTACCGTTTACGGCTGAATAATTCAGTATCAAGCATACTAATCGGATGTAATGATGGTACAATTATTTCTTCAAATGATAATGGAAACACCTGGGATGATACTACTTTTTCAAGTGAACCGGTTATAGCAGTTGATTTTAATTTTTTATGGCAATTTAATCTGGCTTATGCAGCAACGAGATCATATACTGCTTCAACAGTGTTTCCATCTAATTTATGGCAGTTGTACTCAAACCCATTAAACATAGAAGACGATTTAACAGGTGGAGACCTAAGAAATTGGTTTCAATATCTGATTGGTTCCGGTGGATTTTCAGGAATGCCTCCCTTATTTCTAAAAAAAAGATGGGTAGATACTGCATGGGTTATGCAATACTCATTTGTGCCGCCGCCCTATATACCACTGGATATCACAAGTCAGGGAGATATTTTATACGTTTGCGGTAGTGATGGAAAAATATTCAACTCAACTAATGGGGGAAATGATTGGTCTGAGCAGCTTACCGGAACTATTAACACGCTTAACTCAATAAACTTTCGGTACGACTCGATTGGTTATTCAGTGGGCGTAAATGGAACAATACTTTTCACTGATAATGGCGGTGTCACTTCAGTCGAAAAAATGGTCGAGCTCAGCAGCTATCATCTTTATCAAAATTATCCTAATCCTTTTAATCCATCTACTACTATAGAATTTACCATTGCTGAAACTGGCTATATTTCTTTAGTAGTTTATAATATTCTGGGTAAAGAGATTGTAACTATTCTGGAGGAGGGAAAATTTGCTGGAGAACATCGGGTTGAGTTCGATGCAAGTGGATTATCAAGCGGAATATATTTTTATCGCTTGACAACAAAGGATTTTACTCAAACTAAAAAAATGCTTTTTATTCGATAATTAATTACCAATTTGCATCCTCCCAGATCGGAAATCTTTACAATTCAATGTTGTCAAACCTGTATTAAAATCTTATTTTTTTGGTTAATATTTTAAAATATAATGAAGAACGAAATGAATAAGCTTACTAATAAAATAGTTTTCATCACAGGTGCTTCTGCAGGATTCGGTAAAGCTATTGCAGAACTTTTTGCAGAGCATAAAGCAAACCTCATTCTTGCAGCCAGAAGAATCGATAGATTGAGAATACTAAGTGCTGAACTGTCTAAAAAGTATAAAATCAAAGTTAAAATCATAAAGCTTGATGTTCGTAATAATGACGAAGTAATAAAAGTAATTTCAAAGCTCGGAAAAGATTGGCAGAATATCGATATACTCATCAACAATGCCGGACTTGCAAGAGGATTCAATAAAATTTATGAGGGAAGTGAAGAAGACTGGAATGAAATGATTGATACAAACATAAAAGGGTTGCTTTATGTTACTCGTCAGATTCTTCCATTAATGGTTGAAAGAAAAAGCGGTCATATAATTAATATTGGTTCGACTGCAGGTCACGAAGTTTATCCTTATGGAAATGTTTATGCTGCCACAAAGTTTGCTGTTAAATCATTGACTCAATCTATTCGTCTGGATGTTTTGGATAAGGATATAAAAGTCAGCAGTGTCGATCCCGGTATGGCTGAAACAGAATTCAGTCTTGTTAGGTTTTCAGGAGATAAAAAACGGGCTTCTAATATCTATAAAGGATTAAAACCTCTTCAGGCAGATGATGTTGCGGAAGCAGTTTTATTTTGCGTAACCAGACCTGAGCATGTTAATATTAATGAAATAATTCTGACTCCACTTGCTCAGGCATCATCAAATCATATTATCAGGAAAAAAGAATAACAACTCATCTACTGATCAGCTTTGTGTAAACAAACTTAAATCTCCGGCACCTTTGCGAACAATTACAGGCGTATCTTCACTTAAATCAATAACACTCGAAGGAGTGCCATTTAAATTTCCGGAAGAAAGCATCAGATCAACTTGTGAATTAAAAATATTTCTGATCTCGAGAGGGTCGAATAAAACTTCTCCCTTTCTGTTTGTCGCACTCGTACTTATGATAGGATTACCTAATCCTTCAACAATGCTTATTGCAATTTTATAATCAGGAATTCTTATCCCAACTGATTTTCTCTTGTTCCATAATTTTTTCGGTACTTGCTTTGCTGCAGGCAAAATAAAAGTATATGGTCCGGGTAAAAGATGCTTCATTGTTTTGTAAGCATAATCAGAAACTTTGGCGTACTTTGAAATGTCTTTCATATTAGGACAGATAAAACTCAACAGTTTAATATCAGGATTATTTTTAATTTCCTGGATTCTTCCTATGGCAGACTTATTTAAGATATCACAACCGATTCCATAAACAGTATCTGTCGGATAAATAATTACACCGCCATTCTTTAATACTTTTACTGCTTTGTCTATGTATCTTTGCTGCGGGTTTAATGAGTGAATTTCATAAAATTCCATAAATTACCTTCAAAATGAAATTATTGCTCACATTAAATAAATATTAACTAATCCGCATAAATATACAATAGATTTTCAATTCTTTCAGTGAAAATACCTGAGTAAATTGAAGTTAGACTACCGTGAAACGAATCAGAGTTACTAGGTTTCAGGAAATTTTTCTTCTTCAGAAGTACTTTTCTTTTTTTCATTTTTTAGTATATTTACGCCTCAATTTTTAGATGACAAAAGAATTCAGGAGAATAAAATGTCCAGAAAATGCCAGGTAACAGATGTCGGACCGATAAGCGGAAGTAGTATTTCGCATGCCCATAACAAATCTAAAAGAAGATTTTTGCCGAACTTACATATGAAAAAAATCTGGGTTCAGGAATTGAACAGGTTTGTAACTTTAAAACTTTCGACAAGCGCATTAAAAACAATAAACAAAAATGGAACTGCGATAATTGCTAAGAAGATCAGAGAAGGAAAAATTAAAGTTTAGTAAATTCAAAATATTTATAATACAAAAGGGAAGCAGTTATTTGCTTCCCTTTTATTTTTAATTACGTATTAAATCTATTGTCTCACGACCCAAACTTTTATTTTTGTACTGACACTTGGATGTAATTTGACATTTACGCTGTAAATACCGAGACTCTTAATAGGTTCCTCGATTTCAATTTTACGCTTATCAATATCATAATTTTTTTCTTTTAACGCATCGGTTATCATCTGGGTGGTAACTGTACCAAATATTTTATCCTCTTCTCCAACCTGAACAGGAATTGTAACAGACATTTTTTCCAGTTCAGCTGCAAGAATTTCGGCTCCAGAAAGCTCCTTTTGATTTTTTTTCGCAACAGTTTTTTTCTCCTCTTCCAAAGCCTTAATATTTCCAGCTACGGCGATATAGGCAATTTTACGAGGCAAAAGAAAATTTCTTGCAAAACCGTTTTTTACTTCGACAACATCGCCAATAGCACCAAGTGGTTCGTAGTTTTGTCTTAAAATAACTTTCATCACTTAACTCCTGAATAACTTTCTATCTGAATGTATCCGAAACATAGGGCAGCAATGCCATATGTCTTGCTCTTTTAATTGCTAATGCAAGCTGCCTTTGATACCTGGCGCTCGTGCCGGTTATCCTTTTTGGTATAATCTTACCCTGTTCAGTAATAAATTTCTGAAGCAGCTTAACATTTTTATAATCAATATACTTGATATTGTTTTGAGTAAACCTGCAAACTTTTTTAGTTTTAATTTCCTTTTTCATTATTCTTTCCTTGTTCATTTATTAAATTTGATTCTTCAGAAGAAAGAAATTTATCAAACGAATCTTCCGTATAGTCATTTGTATCTTCCACTCCAATAACATCTTCGACTACTTCACCGTTTTCAGTTTCAGTGAACTTGCCTCTCTTGTTTAAAAATTGAATTCTTCTCGCTTTAATTTCAACAATACTTCTGTTATGCCCGTCATCGGATTTCCAGCTTCTGCTTTGAAGCTCACCATCAACAAGCACAGCAGAACCTTTTTTCAATCTCTCTTTGCAGCTCTCTGCCAACTTATTCCAGGCAACTATTCCGACATAACAAACGTCCTCCTGCCATTGATTGGAGCTGTCTTTATATTTTCTGTTAGAAGCCAAAGAAAAATTTACAACAGGTGTGTGATTTGTAGTTTGTCTGAATACCGGGTCCTTTGTTAAATTTCCGGCAACTACAACATAATTAATTTCCGGCATTTTTAAATCGGCCATTTTTTAATCCTCCATACTCTCGAATGTTATTGTTTAATTTCACTATTGTCGGGTTCCAGATCGTCAACTTCTTCAACATCAACAATATCCGGAATAATTTCTTCGACTTCCAGAACCAGTTTTGGTTCTTCAATTTTATCTTTTTCAATTTGTTCCAGGGCATCGCTATTTAAACTAATCGTAAGATACCTAAGAATATTTTCATCCAATTGATAAAACCTTTCGAGTTTGGAAATTAAATCTGGCGGGGAATCGAATCTGAATATAGCATAATATCCCAATTTATTTTTCTTTACAACGTATGCGAGTCGTTTTCTCCCCCAATTTTCGATCTCTCTTATTTCTCCACCGTTGTTCGAGATCGTTTCTTTTATGCGGTTTATGATAAGATCAATCTGGTTATCTTCCAAGCCTGCATTAATCAATACAGCGCTTTCGTACACATTACTCTTCATTAAAAACAATTACCTCCCTATGGACTTAATGGCCCTTATTGAATAAATAAGAGCAGGGTTTATAAATATATTTTGACTATGATAAATCTATTTAATTAATGCTGTAATTACAAGAGTTATTACAGCCATTAACTTTATTAAAATATTCCGCGAAGTTCCTGAAAATAACTTTGAATGGACTACTTGTTTTTCCTTAGTTTACTGTTCGCTTCAAGCATTCCCTTTATACCTCCCCTAATAAATTCTGATAATAATGAAGAGGCAGTATTAAAAATTTCTTTAAGAGTTAAAATTTCTTCCTTAGTGAAATCTGACAACACAAACTCAACCAAATCTATTTGATTCTCTTTATTCCTGACGCCAATTCTCAATCGAGGAAATTTATTTGAATTGAGATGATAAATAATTGATCGTAGGCCATTATGCCCGCCATCTTCGCCCGATTTCCGAATTCTTAGCTCGCCAAAATCTAAATTTACATCATCACAAATAACGAGCAGATTTTCTAGTCCAATTTTATAATGTTCAACAACTTCTTTTGCTGCAATCCCGCTGTTATTTACATAGTTTGCAGGTTTAATTAAACTAAACTTAGAGCCGTAAAATGTACCTTCTGCAAGAAAATAATTTCCGTGTGAAGACTTAAAATTAACACCGGAGCCATCTGCAAATTGATCAAGTAGCAAAAATCCGGCGTTGTGCCTGTTTAATCGATAACGGCTGCCAAGGTTTCCAATCCCAAGAATCGCCTGCACCTATTTTATGATTCTTCCTCTTCTTCTTCTTTATCAGCTTTGCCTTTACCAATTACTTCTGGTTCGGCTGGTACTTCAACACCTTCCACTCCTTCAACTGCAACAGGTTCTTCCTGAATTTTTGGATGAACAACTGAAACAATCACTGCTTCTTTAGGATTCAGAATTTCAATATTATCAAAAACTAAATCGCTAACGTGTATTGCATCTCCAATATTAAGTTGTGAAATTTCTATTTCCAGATGATCGGGAATATCTTTTGGAAAGCATTTGACTGATAGCCTATGCAATGGATTTTGAAGAACCCCACCCTCCTTAATACCCGCAGCAGTTCCTTTGAGCTGAACAGGAACTTCAATCTCAAGTTTTTCGCCCTTAATAAGACCAATCAAATCAAAATGTACAATTTTATCAGTTACAGGGTCAAACTGAACATCTTTAATTATACATTCCTGATCTTCATGTCCAGTTAATTTAAGTGAGATCAGGTGTGCCTTAGCTGTGAACACAAGAGGCTTCAGAGCATTTTCAGCGACTTCGATAGTTATCGGCTTAATTTGCTTTGAATAAATGACACCAGGGATTCTTCCTTCCCGCCGGATTTTTTTTCTTTCGGACTTATTGAGATTAGTTCTTTGTTTGGCTTCTAATAATGTTGTTTCCATAATGTCTCCGGATAAAGATTATCCTTTATCAATGTTAAAAAGTGAACTTATTGATTCGTTGTTAAATGTTCTTCTAATTGCTTCGGAAAATAAATCCGCAGCTGAAATTATATTAATTTTGATTGACTTTTCTTTGTGATCAAAATTTATAGTGTCGGTGATAAACAACATCTTCAGCTCAGATCTTTCAATCCTTTCAATTGCCTCACCTGAAAGAACAGGATGAGTAACGGCACCATAAATATTAATTGCACCTTTATTTTTCAAAGCTTCAATTGCACCGACAAAAGTTCCCGCAGTATCAATCAAATCATCAACTATCAAGACATCTTTGTTCTCAACATCACCTATAATGTGCATAATCTCAGCCGTATTTTGTTTCGGTCTTCTTTTATCGATAACAACAAGACCGCAGTCAAGTAATTTTGCATATGCTCTGGCTATTTTTATTCCTCCGACATCGGCAGAAACAACCACCAGATTTTTTTTAAGATGATCAAATGTTCCTTTGAAGACTGAAGAACCATACAAGTGATCAAAGGGAATATCAAAGTATCCCTGTATCTGAGCAGCGTGAAGATCCATAGCAATAACTCTGTCTGCACCGGCAACAGTTATAAGGTTTGCCATTAGTTTTGCACTAATTGCAACTCTTGGCTGGTCTTTTCTGTCTTGTCGTGCATAACCAAAGTAAGGAAGCACAGCGGTTATCTTGCTTGCAGATGCTCTTTTCGCAGCATCGATCATAATCAATAATTCAAGCCAGTTCTCGGCAGGAGGATTTGTAGATTGAATTATGAAGACTTCCAATCCCCTGATGTTCTCACCATACTTAACCCAAATTTCACCGTCACTGAATCTTTTAAGTTCAACCGAACCAAGCTGCCTGCCGATATTTTTAGCAATCTTATTTGCCAATGGTAGGTTTGAGCTGCCGGCAAAAATCATATAATCATTGGTAGTCATCACTAAAAATTAACCGGAATTATTAAAAAATAGAAGATAAATATAAATAAACACTCAAGTTATGTCAATAAATTATCATCATCATGTTTCATCAACACCTATCGGCTATTGTTCGGATTTAGCCTTTTTTTTTCCGTAAAAGAAAAAAAACGACTATAAAAAGCATCAGTCCTGATAAAATGTAGATCCAGGTTGGGGTTTCTTTAAGCTTAAATGGTCTGAAAGTTACTGAGATTGTTTTTCCACCTCCAATTTCGGATAATGCATAATTCCATGTTAACGTCCGTCCAGAATATGAGGT
>DATDOL010000031.1:0-2318 GCA_035293265.1 Ignavibacteriaceae bacterium
TTTCTAGGTATGACTGCTGCGGATTCGGGTTCTGTTTATTATCCATACAGCCGTGATGATTTGGTAAAGACAATTGAAAAACCCGTTTGGTTCGGATGGATAAATGATTCACCTCAGGCATTTTTTGAACATGAAACAAAATACGTTTTTATTGATGCTGAAACTGGTGATTACAAAATAGAAACTTATAATTGGTGGCCTGTAGTTGATGGCGCGTCTTTATGGATGAGTGATGAAGAGCTTGAAAATCCCGACGTACTAATTTTTTCAACTATTCATTTGAAATGATATAGATGCAAAAAACAACTTTTAAAATATTTATACTTCTCTACATCCTCTTAATTATTTCCGTTTATCCTCAGGGTAGATCGATCGGAATTTTTGTTGATGGCGGTTATTCACCGGGCAAAAAAGATACTGAAATGGATAAGCTGCTCGATAAAAGAGTAAAGGATGCAATGGATGCAATGAAAAAATTTGATAAAGACAGCGATACCACAAAAATTGAACACAAAGATGATTTGATTAAAAAGCTGGAGAATCTGCACTGCATATGCGGCGATGAAGTTGTTCTTTATATGATCGGACATGGAGAGGGCACCGGGATGAAAAGTAGTTATTCATTTCATTTCACAAAAGACGGAACAGAAATTACGCCGGAAGAACTACGAAAAGCGCTTGGCAAAGCTGCTGATTCCTGCTGCTGTAAGATCAGTGTGGTTATTTTTTCATGTCACAGCGGTTCATTCCTTAGTCCGTCATCCCTTGATAAAGATGGATTATTTAATGAAGAGCATGTAGTTGCTGTTTTCACAAGTTCATTAGCAACAGAATTAAGTTACTCCGATGCTTACAGACGTGGAGGAACTTTTGTAGATGGTGGTGATTGGTCGAGTGGTTTTAATGAAGATTGGAAAGAATCCAAAGCAAAGAAATTAATTGACGTTTTAATTGAATCGTCGGAATCAGCAAAAAAGAAAATGCCTGATAAATTTACACCTAAAGAACATCCTCAGGGATGGGTGAGGGGTGAGTTTGAAATTTTTGGGCATGTTGAAGGAGTGAGAAAAGATGAAAAGGGAGAGAAAATTGTTAAACTGAAAGTTCATTTTTATGAGCCCGACTTTTTGAGATGTACAACAAAAGAAATTAAAGTTGATGGTGTAAATGTTCCAGCCGGCATCAAAGAATGCTCCTGGATAAGGGATACAGTCCGGACCGGTAAACCTTCTGAACCAATTATTGGAATTTCTGATGTCACCGCTACCGAGCCGCCTACCGAAAAAATATTGGCTCATGTGCTTGAGGTTTTTAAAGATGGTGTTAAAGTGCATGTTGTATCTCCGAAGTGGCTTTATTGCAATAACATAATTGTCAAAATAGAAAAACTGAAGAAGATTGATCCGGAATTGAAACCCTGCAACTGGACGGAGATAAATGTAAAAGTTCTCGATCCGGATAACAAAGAAAAAGGATTTACCACTTCCGATTCCATAACTGCTAAAGATCAAACTTTCAACTGTCAAATTCATGTTGAAAGATTGGTTAAAACCCAAAACAAGATGGATATTCATATCCTCGATCCTCCATGGTTGAATTGCCAGCGTTATAAAGAGGTGGAAATACCTCCAGGTGAGAGGGACAAGATGAATAGCTTTGACAAATGCTCAAATTTAAATGTTGATGTCACTTTCCATACTGACGGCAGCGTTGGAATCAGCAATATTAATCTTTTAACTAATGCTGAAGGTTCAAAAAGGTTTTCACTTGATGCGGCTGTTCAACAAGTACATCAGTTGAATGTGGATACAGCCGGAACTTTTTATCCTGAATTGAATATTACCAATGTTGGTGAAGAAACAATTTCATTTCCGGTGTTTGTTGCAGTTGCTAAGTTAGATGAGTTGAATCTAATCCGGCAATGGTGGGAGACAGGCGAAGGAACTCCTCAGTGTTTCTGGTATGATATGGTGGAAGTAGCTGATCTTCCTCCAGCTGAAACAAGAACTATTAATTTCAAATCGTGGCAAATTTCCGGAGAGGAAAGTAAATATTGGGTCGGGTTCAGAACCGTTCTTGATGGAGATGAAAATCCTTCAAGTGATACAACGAGTACATTCTTAACTCTTCAACATACTCAGAACAATCCGCCGATTCTGCAAAATCCATTCGTGCAGCCTCCGGCAGGAACTATCCAAACTACTTTTATTTTTCAGGTTACATACACCGATGCTGATGGTGATGAACCTGTTGCTGCAAATGTTATTATTGATAATCAATCATTCCAGCTTATTGCAGGGCAAGGAAACATTACAGAG
>DATDOL010000032.1:0-2614 GCA_035293265.1 Ignavibacteriaceae bacterium
AAATGAGCTTCCCGATACAGGACTTACTAAGGAAATCGAAAAAAGTATTTCATCAATCTTTGTTGAAACTCCCGATTACGGCACCCGTTCATCTACAGTTATTTTAATAGACAAAAATGATAACGTAACGTTTATAGAAAAATCTTTAGATGGGCAGACAAAAAAATGGACGATAAACGCTTTTAAATTTGAAATGTTGTAATTGTTGGACAAATAGCTACAAGTCCCGATGTATCTATCTATAAAAATCCTTCAGCAACACTCTTCCCCATTTCTTTTCTAAATTAAAATTTATTTTCCCATTTTCAACAATTATCATATCTCCATTTAACAAGTCTTTATAATACTCGTTGTGGTCTGTTTGCAACGTAATAGGGCAAGAAGAATTTCCATTGTTTAAAACAACAATAATGTCTTGTTTATCAAGCGAACGTTCAAAAGCATAAATTTCATTTTTATCATCAACGAGCAGAGTCTTATAATCACCAAGCTGTAATGCTGGATATGAATTCCTGATTGAGATCATTTTTTTATAATGCTCGAATAATTCCTTGTTAGACAAAACTGAATCGGGTTTGGCTTTTTGATTCTGATCAGGTAAATAAACTTCATCCCTGTATTCCATATCGTCCCAAACCATCGGTTTTCTGCAGCAAGGATCATTCGCGCCCCACATTCCCGCTTCATCTCCGTAATAAACATACGGAGCTCCAACATAGGTCATCTGGAATATTATCGTGAACATTAAAATTTTGTATTCTTCATAAGAAGGTTTTCTTGTATTATACCCGGGATTACTTCCTTTCCACATATCGAATGTTTCGCCCCAATTTCTGATTTTTGCAAGGTCATGGTTTACACAATGAGAAGCCATTCTTTGAGAATCATGGCTTCCGTGTAAATTCTGCTGAACGTAAGCGACACATTGCGGGAAAGCCTCTCTTAATTTCTCCAGTCTTTTATCAAATTCGGAAGTTGTTATTCCTGTTCTCTCATCAAAAAAATATTCTGAACAGATAAAAAGATAATTGTAGTTCATTACAGCATCAAACTCGTCTCCCTGCAGATAAGGTTTTATCACGCCGGGAGGATCGACAATTTCTGCTGTTAAATATGCTTCGGGATTAATTGATTTTACATGTATTCTCCAGTCTTTCCAGAACTGATGCTTTATACAAAAAGCAACATCGAGCCGCCAACCGTCAATTCCGTCTGAAGGATCGCCATCATCATCCGGATCCATCCATCTTTTGGTAATATGAAAAATATAATTCTTTGGTCCTTCAACAATTCCATTTTCATTTTCCCTGAATTCAGGAAGCTCCTTTACACCAAACCAGCTGTCAAAATTGAACTTTGTTCCTTTAACTCTATCATCCCATGAAGTAATTGAAAACCAGTTTTTATATTTAGAATCTCTTTGATTCTTAACAACGTCCTGAAATATCCAGCTCTTTATTCCCATATGATTAAACACCCCGTCAATAATAATTTTCATATCTCTTTTATGAACTTCCTGAATAAGTCTTAAAAAAAGCTTATCTGCAGAAGTCCAAACCCACAGGGAAGAATCATCAGGTGTTTCATGAGCAATTAACTTTTTATCTCCTTCGGGATCAGGACCGAAATGAGGATCGATATGGTGATAAGTTATTGCATCATATTTATGAAGAGATGGAGCCCAGAAAACAGGATTAAGATATATTGCACCTATACCGAGTTCTTTCAGGTAATCGAGTTTGTCAATAATTCCCTGCAAATCGCCGCCATATCTTCTTCGTTGAATATTGAACCAGATATCTTTTCCGTTTTTCGTTTCGTAAGGCTGCAATTCATACCAGTCGGATGTCCAGGGATGAACCTGCCATGGTGAAGTATTGTCATGCGGCCATGAGCCATCTAGCGATTGAATATCCGGATCATTAGACTGATCGCCATTTCTGAATCTGTCTGGAAAAATCTGGTACCAGACGACCTTCTTCGCCCATGCAGGAACAAAATCTTTTTCGCTCATATTCTTTCCTTCACCGGTTTGTATAAAACCCCTCATTGAAAATAAAAAGAAAATAACTGTTAAGCTGAATAGCAATTTCATATTAAATATTGGGCAATTCTTTTAAGTCAATTGAAACTAATATTTAACTTTAATTTAATATTAAAAAATTACAGGAATACATATTTTCTAATAACGTTTTTCAAAAATACGAGGTAAAATGAAATTCGCTTTGATTCTTCAATTGCTGCTGATGCATGCCTTTTCAAACGATGTTGAAACATATATAAAAAAAGGAGACGAGTTGCATAAAAAGTTTGATAATGTTAATGCAGCTCTCAGCTATGAAAAAGCATATGAACTGGCTCTGGATAATTATGAAATACTTCTTAAGCTTACTATAGCATACAATGATGCCGGTGAAGAACACGTTGAACTTCGCCAAAGGGACCTGGCAAAAAAATATATCGATAAAGCTGTACACTATGTAGAAATTTTCCACGACAAATTTCCAGACAGCGCAAATGTTTATTGTTACCTCGCTTTATCTTACGGAAATCTTGCAATGTTCAGGGGAGGCAAAGAAAAAATTAAGCTTGCAAGAGTAGTTAAAGAAAATGC